>CASEBP010000146.1 GCA_949285275.1 uncultured Oscillospiraceae bacterium
CGAGTTTCTGCAGGCCGGTTTCTGCTATTTTGACACCGCACACGGCTACCTTCAGGGCCGCAGCGAGCCATCCCTGCGGAAATGCCTCACCAGCCGCTACCCTCGCGAACGATACCTTCTGGCCAATAAACTGACCAACTCCTTTTTCAAGACGCAGGAGGAGATCCGTCCGCTCTTTGAAGAGCAGCTGCGGGCCTGCGGAGTAGAATACTTCGACTATTATCTGATGCATTCCCAGAACGCCGAGATCTTCCGGCATTTTCAGGCCTGCCGCGCCTATGAAACCGCCTTTGCGCTCAAAGAGGAAGGAAAAATCCGCCATGTGGGGATCTCCTTCCACGACAAGGCGGAGGTTCTCGAGGAAATCCTGACCCGCTATCCTCAGATTGAGGTGGTGCAGATTCAGTTCAACTATGCCGATTACGACGATCCGGCAGTACAGAGCCGGCGCTGCTACGAAGTCTGTCTCCGGCATCAGAAGCCCGTCTTTGTGATGGAACCGGTCAAGGGCGGTCACCTGGCCAACCTTCCCCCGGCGGCCGAAGAGGTTCTCCGCGCATGCAAAAACGGAAGTCCCGCCAGCTATGCCATCCGTTTTGCAGCCGGCTTTCCCGGGGTGGAGATGGTGCTCTCTGGAATGAGCAGCATTGAACAGCTGCGGGAAAATGTCCGCTTCATGCGGCAGTTTCAGCCGCTTACGCCGGCGGAGCTTGAGGCGGTCAGGACGGTACGGCAGATCCTCCAAAAGCAGAATACCATCTCCTGCACGGCCTGCCGCTACTGTGTCGACGGCTGCCCGAAGCAGATTCCGATCCCCGACCTGTTTGCCGCGATGAATGCCAGGCAGCTCTACCACGACTGGAACGCCGGCTATTACTACGACGTCCATGCCCGGCCGGGCCATCGCGCGTCGGACTGTGTCGGATGCGGCCAGTGTGAACACGCCTGCCCCCAGCACCTCCCGATCCGGGAGTTGCTCCGCGAGGTGGCCGCCGCATTCGAAACCGTGGAAAAATAGCCGCGCAGGATTCACACTCCCGTCCCAACAAAGAAAAACCGGGTGCCGCCTGTCACGGCGGTGCCCGGTTTTCTCCGATTAGGACCCAGCCTTCTCCTTACTTCAGATAGGCGTCAAAGGCGCGGTAGGTCTGATAAACATCCGATTTGGCTACCACTTCAAACGGCGCATGCATCGAGAGCACCGGAACGCCGACGTCGACCACGTTGACATTCAGAGAAGCGATATACATAGCGACCGTACCGCCGCCGCCGCCGTCGACCCTGCCGAGCTCCCCGGTCTGCCACTGGACATCCGCCGCATCCAGCAGACGGCGCACTTCGCCCATGAATTCGGCGGAGGCATCATTGGTACCGGATTTTCCGCGGGAGCCGGTGTACTTGGTGATCACCACCCCGTAGTTGCAGTAGGAGGCGTTATTCTTTTCGTGCACCTCACCGTAGGTCGGATCAAAAGCGGCGTTGACGTCGGCCGAAAGACAGCTTGACGCCGACAGAACAGTGCGTCCCGCCAGGCCGTGGGGCGCCGCAAGGTCCTCGATGAAGTATTCGAGGAAGCGGGAATCCAGGCCGGAATTCCCAACCGATCCGATCTCCTCCTTATCGGCCAGCACGGTGACGCTGGTATACGACGGCTTCGCGTGGGAAAGGGCGGCCATCAGCGCGGTATAGGCACAGACGCGGTCGTCATGCCCGTAGGCGCCGATAAAGCTGCGGTCCAGCCCCACATCGACAGCATGATAGGCCGGCACCATCGTCAGTTCGGCAGACAGGAAGTCCGCTTCAATGATTCCGTACTTCTCATGAAGCAGCTGCAGCACCCGCAGCTTGACCCGCTCGCTCTCCTTGTCGTCGCGGAACTGGCGTCCTCCGACCAGAACGTTAAGGGCCTCCCCCTTGATACCGTCCGACATTTTGCGCTGCATCTGCTCTCCGGCGAGATGCGGCAGCAGATCGGTGATGGTGAAGACCGGATCCCCATCCTCCTCACCGATCGTGACAGCGATTCGCTCTCCGTCCGCGCGGATCACAACCCCGTGCAGCGCAAGGGGAATCGCCGTCCACTGGTACTTCTTAATCCCGCCGTAGTAGTGGGTCTTGAACATTGCCAGCTGCGCCTCCTCATAGAGAGGACGGGGTTTGAGATCGAGGCGGGGCGAATCGATATGGGCCGCAACAATCCGGACCCCTTTCTCCAGCGGCTCGGTCCCCAGCGTGCACAGGATGATCGCCTTGCCGCGGTTATTGAGAAAAACGCGATCCCCCGCCTGATACTTGGTCTTGGGATCAAAAGCCTTGAATCCCTTTTCCCGCGCCATCGAAATAACGATCTCGACCGCTTCCCGCTCGGTCTTGGCCAGATCCAGGAACTTCTTATACCCCTCGCAGAACAGATCGGCCTTCTCCCACTCCTGATCGGACAGGCGCTCCCCTGCATTCTTCGGAGCGTAGCACAGCTTTTCCTTGAGCTGCTGCGCTTCGGTTTTCTTCTGCGTTTTTTCACTCATGGCAACCACTCCTTTGTCAGTTGAATTATTCCTTGCCGTAAAGCCGGCGATAGATGTCGGCTGTTGAAAGAACCTTGGGAATATAGCGTGCCGTATCACCGAATGGGATATGATCCAGCACTACCCCGTCGGCGCTGTGCTCGCTTTCGGCCAGCCAGCGCTTGACGCTCCCCCATCCCGCGTGATAGGCCGCCAGTGCTTCCGCCTCTCCGTTGAATTCGTCGAGCAGCAGTGCCAGCAGACGGGTACCATAGCGGATATTTGTCTCGGGATCGAACAGATCCTCATAGGTGGTATCGGGATCCCCCATCCGCCACTGGACCCACTCAAAGGTCTCTTCGGTGATTTGCATCAGTCCCCGCGCCCCGATCGGAGAAACCGCGTCAGGGCGGAAGCTGCTTTCGGTGCGAATGACCCCGTATACGAAGGCGGGAGAAAGACCGTTTTCCGCACTGTAGCGGTCCACCAGCTCCTCATATTTGAGCGGGTAGCGGAGCATCAGAAACAACCAGCTTCCCGCTGCCAGCAGCAGAACCGCTGCCACCGCTCTCCCGATCCAACGCCGGCGTCTCCTCATAGCTCCTCCTCCCCGTCTGCCTGCTCCTGCCGTCCGACTTCCTGCAGTGCGCGCTCAAGCAGATCGATCGCCTCGATCGTCTTGAGATGCAGCGCCTGCGGATCACCGTCGTTGCGGATAACAAGCTGGGAACGAGAAGCATAAAAAGCGTCATCGTGCTGCGAAGCAATCCGCCGTCTCGCCTCCTGATCGGTCAGGTGATCCCGCACGACGATGCGGTTAAGCCGCTCATCCTCCGGCGCAAGCACCGATATGATGACTTCACAGTCGGCGTCTGCACCGCTCTCAAAGAGGGTAGGCGCATCGAGCACTACCAGCGGAACCCCTTTCTTCTCCAACTCGGCGATCCGTCTTCCGATCTCCGCCCGGATGTGAGGAAAGATCAGCTCGTTTAGTCTTGACAGCTTTTGCGGGTCCCCAAACACGATGGATGCAAGCTTTTTCCGGTTGAGGGTCCCGTCCATATTGAGGATGGAAATGGAGAATTCCAGCGCCAGATCGGCCAGACAGCTCTTCTCCCCCGCGACGACATCCCGCGACACCTGGTCGCAGTCGATGACCTCAATTCCGCGCGCCCGCATCAGGCTGCTGACGGTGGATTTTCCTGCACCGGTCTGACCGGTCAATCCCACAACATGGGTTCTCTTCATCCTTTGATCACCTCAAATGCCGCCGCACGAAGCATGCGGTTATAGACGCCGAGCGCCGCCCCGTCATGGTCGGGACAACGCGCGTAGATCAGCTGCGCTCCCTTTTCATCAAAGGTACGCAGCGCAGCAAACAGTTCCCGTGCCTGTTCCTCCGGGTGATGCTCCCGGCCGTAGGTCAGACAGGGGCGCCGGGTCATCCGTTCCTCCCCATCAAACACCAGGCCCCAAGTTCCTTCGCCGCCTGCCTCGAGCAGCCGGAGAAAGCCATTCAGATCCGATTCCACCAGCACCATCCGCGCTTTCGGCGCATAGTGGCGGTATTTCATGCCCGGGGAGGTCGGTCGCTCTCCCGGGGCAAGGGGCTCGGTTACGGCGTGGGAAATCGCAACCGGCTCACCGAGCGCCGCCTCGAGCTGTTCGGGCGAGATGCCGCCCGGACGCAGCAGCGTCGGTTTTCCCACCAGAGAGATCACCGTCGACTCGATGCCGACCGAAGATTCCCCACCGTCGAGGATCAGCGGGATCTTTCCCCACAGATCCTTGACGCAGTGCTGTGCCGACGTCGGGGATGGGGAACCGGACAAATTGGCCGAAGGCGCCGCCAGCGGCAGACCGCAGGCCTGGATAACCGCGCGCGCTCCCTCATGCAGCGGCATTCTTACCGCAACGGTATCCATTCCTGCGGTGGTCGTCATCGGTACCAAATCGCTCTTGGGAAGAATCACCGTCATTGGCCCTGGCCAAAACGCCCGGGCAAGACGTATCGCCTGCGGCGGGATCTCCCGGACCAGCGGCTCCCACATCGACAGATCACTGATATGAACGATCAGCGGGTTATCCTGGGGACGTCCCTTGACGGCGAAGATCTCCCGGACGGCCGATTCATTCAGTGCGTTGGCGGCCAGACCGTAGACCGTTTCGGTCGGAAGTGCAACCAGGCCGCCGTCCCGGAGAATTCGGGCGGCTTCGCTGATCCCCTCCTGGTCGCACCGGCATAGACGGGTTTCCATCTTTATTGTGCCCCCTCTGTAGAAGCGCGCAGCTTCTCTGTCTGATCAAAGGTAATCAACGCCTCGATCAGTTCATCGAGATCGCCATTGAGAATTGCATCAAGTTTATACAGGGTCAGTCCGATCCGGTGATCGGTCATTCGTCCCTGCGGAAAGTTATAGGTCCGGATCCGCTCGGATCGATCCCCCGTTCCGACCTGGCTTCGGCGCTCCGAAGCGACCTGCGCGTTCTGCTCGCTGAGCATCCGGTCGTAAAGGCGGGAACGCAGAACTCGCATCGCTTTTTCCTTGTTCTTGTGCTGGCTGCGCTGGTCCTGACACTCCACCACGATCCCCGTCGGAAGATGAGTGATCCGGATCGCCGACTCGGTCTTATTGATATGCTGGCCGCCGGCGCCGCTTGCCCGAAAGGTATCGATCTGGAGATCCTTTTCGTTGATCTCTACCTCGACCTCCTCCACCTCGGGCAGAACCGCTACCGTCACCGTCGAGGTATGAATCCGGCCGGATGCCTCGGTATCGGGGACCCGCTGAACCCGATGAACACCGCTCTCATACTTCATCCGGGAATACACCGACTCCCCTTCCAGCGAAAAGCTGATCTCCTTATAGCCGCCCAGCTCGGTTTCACTGGCCGAAATCGGCTCAAGAGTCCATCCCCGGCGCTCGGCATACATCAGATACATCCGGTACAGGGTCGACGCAAACAGCGCCGCCTCCTCGCCGCCCGCTCCCGCACGGATCTCCACAATGACGCTCTTCTCGTCGTTTGGATCCCGCGGCAACAGCAAAATCCGCAGCGCCTCGGTACAGCGCTGGATCTCCTTCTGGCTTTCGTGCAGCTGTTCCTCCGCCATCTGGCGCAGCTCATGGTCCAGCCCGCCCTCTGCCAGCAGTTCGCCGGCCTCGGTATGCGCCTGCTGCGCGGCCGCCAATTCCCGATACTGCGCTACAATGGGGGTCAGGTTCTTATATTCCTTCATCAGCGAGCGGTACTGTGCGTTGTCATTGACAACCGAGGGATCGGTCAGCCGAAGGCCGATCTCCTCATAGCGATCCTCCGCCGCTTTGAGCTGTTCAAGCATATCCTTCCTTCGTCCTCCTGCTTCTGTAACCTGCCGCGGCGCCGCTTCAAGGGGCGTCGGGGGAATCGGGGCGAAGAATCTGTTTGATATTTCGCTCCACCTTGCTGCGGGGCACCATAACCTCCCGGCCGCAGCCCTTGCAGCGGATCCGGAAATCCGCCCCGGAACGCAGCACAAGAAACTCCTTCGAACCGCAGGGATGCGGCTTTTTCATCAGCAGGGTATCTCCTACCCGTACGTCCATACGGCGCTCCTCCCTCGTTTGGCAGGCCGGCCCGCACCCCGCGGGCTCCCTGTTCTCGCTGCACACAGTACAGATTATTATATCAGATTGCGCTGGGCGGAGCAATTCTTTTTTGGCGCTAATTTCGCAGTCAAACCCAAGATCCGCTCTTGTTCGAAACGCTTGTTCTGTGCTATACTGAGTTGAATCGACTTGATCAAACGATCTGGAAAGACAAAAATGGAGGGTATCATGAACCGACCCGAAATTCTGGCCCCCGCCGGCAGCATGGAATCGCTGACCGCCGCTGTCAATTGCGGCGCGGACGCGGTCTACCTCGGCGGAAAAGCGCTCAATGCGCGGCGCAACGCCGGCAACTTCGACGACGCCGAACTCAGACAAGCAGTCGAATACTGCCATCTCCACGGCACCAAGGTCCTGCAGACCCTCAATATCGTCATGTTTGATGAGGAGCTTCCCGAGCTGGAACACGCCGTCCGGATGGCCGCCCGCCTCGGAGTGGACGCGATCATCGTACAGGATCTCGGCGTGCTGGCCGTCCTGAAGGAGATGACCGATCTTCCGCTGCTCGCCTCGACCCAGATGGCGGTCCACAATCTTGCCGGCGCACAGGAGGCCGAGCGCCTCGGATGCAGCCGTGTGGTACTGGCACGGGAGCTGACCGCTTCGGAAATTGGCCGGATCGTGTCCGGCATCTCGGCCGAAACCGAGGTGTTTATCCACGGCGCACTCTGCATGAGCGTCTCGGGCCAGTGTTACCTCTCATCGATGCTGGGCGGCCGCAGCGGAAACCGCGGCCTCTGCGCCCAGCCCTGCCGCCTCCCGTTTTCAGCCGGAAGGGCGGAATATGCTCTTTCGCTCAAGGATCTCTCTCTGATCGAACGGGTTCAGGAGCTCGCCGCGCTCGGCGTCCGCTCGCTGAAAATCGAGGGACGGATGAAGCGTCCCGAGTATGTCGCTGCCGCCGTGACCGCACTGCGGATGGCGCTCGACGGGGAAACTCCCGATCTGGACACATTGCGCTCGGTCTTTTCCCGCAGCGGATTCACCACCGGCTATTTTGACGGGATCCGGGATCTCTCCATGTTTGGTACCCGGCAGAAAGAGGACGTCGTCGCCGCTTCGGGGGTGCTCGGCGCCCTTTCCCGACAGGCTGCCCAGGTGTACCCCCGCGTGGCAGTGGAGGGAATCTTTACCGCCCGCCGCGGGGAACCGGTCTCGCTCTCCCTGCGGGACGCGGACGGCAACAGCGCATCGGCGCAGGGTGACTGCGCGCAGGAAGCCCGCACCAAGCCCACCGATCCGGAGCGTGTGCGGCAAAGCCTCGCCAAAACCGGCGGTACCCCCTACCATTTTTCCTCCCTGAAGATCGAACTGGACGACGGTCTGATGCTGCCGGTCTCCCAGATCAACGCACTGCGGCGCGACTCCTTTGAACAGCTTTCAGCTGCCCGGACCGCCCTCCGGCCGCACCGCTGTGCAGGAGGCCCCCCTGCGGTTCCTCCCCGTCCTCTGCACCAAGAAACCCCGGCCCCGCCGCTGCGCGCCCGCTGCACCCTCGCCCAGCTTTCCGCCTCGCTGCTGGAATCCTGCACCGAGGTCATACTGCCTGTCGGGGAGATTCCGGCGGCACTGAAAAACGGCGTGTCCCCTGAACGGATGATCGCCGAAATCCCGCGGATCCTCTTTGAAGGCGAGCAGGAAATCTCCGGTCAGCTCAATGCCCTGAAGCGGGCCGGCATCCGCCGCGCCTGGGCTGGAAACCTTGGCGCCGTTAAACTGGCCCGCGACGCCGGTCTTGCGGTATGCGGCGGATGGTCGCTCAATCTGACCAACTCCCAGGCGCTGCGCGAAGCCCGGGAGGAACTCGGGCTGACCGACGCGGAGATCTCCTTTGAACTCTCGCTGCCCCGTGCCCGGGCACTGGAGGATTCCCTCCCGATCGGCGCAATCGTCTACGGTTCACTGCCTCTGATGGCTTTTCGCAACTGTCCTGTCCGCGCCCGGATCGGCTGCGCCGCCTGCCGGAAAAACGGCTCGCTGACCGACCGCAAGGGGATCCGTTTTCCCGTCTTCTGCCGGGATCACAAGGTATCGGAACTCTACAATGCGGTGCCGCTCTGGCTGGCCGACCGCCTGGGGGAATGGTATGACTTCTCCTTCCTGACCCTGTGGTTTACCGGAGAGGATGCTTCCCGCTGCGCCGCAGTGGCACACGCCTATGTCAGGCGGGAAAGCCCGGATATCCCTGCCTACACCCGCGGCCTATACTACCGCAGCGTCCTCTGATTTTGACTTTGGAAAGGAACCTGTCCCTGTGAAACTGCCTTACGATATCCTGCTGTTCGACCTGGACGGAACGATCATTGACTCCTCTCCGGGAATCTTCTTTGCGCTGCGCCCCGCCTTTGCAGCGCTGGGACTTCCCGAACCGTCCGATGGATTGCTGCGGCGATTTATCGGCCCACCCCTGTCCGAATCCTTCCAGACCGAATGCGGCCTCTCCCCGGAACAGTCATCCGAAGCGATCCGGGTCTTCCGCTCCCATTATGAGACCCGGGGAAAGCTGCTCTGCAGCCCCTATCCCGGCATGGCAGAGCTGTTTTCCGGTCTGCGCCGGGCGGGGAAACAGCTGTTTGTCGCCACCTCAAAGCCCGAGATTTTTGCCCGGGAGATTCTCTCCAACCTCGCCCTCTCCTCCTTCTTTGATGGGATCTACGGCGCTGACCTCAGTGAAAAGGTGGAAAAATGGCAGGTGATTGGCTCCCTGAAGGAGGAACATCCCGATATCGACCGCACCCACGCGGTAATGGTTGGAGACCGCAAATACGACGTCATCGGCGCCGCCCGCTGCGGCCTTGACTGCATCGGCGTTTTGTACGGCTTCGGCAGCCGTGCCGAGCTGGAGACCGCAGGGGCTATCCGCGTGGTGGATACGCCTGAGGCGCTGGGGGCTCTCTTTTTCTGAAGGTATGAAGCTGCCTCTTTTCCCTCGCCCCGGCGCCGGCCTGATTGACACGTTGCCGCCCGGTGATATAATAAGAGGATAGGATATTTTCCACAGAAAGGATTTTGACATCATGGCTCTGTCTTCTTCGGATCAGGCGTTACTGGTCTTTCGCCGGCGCAGCTGCCGCGTCTTTACCGACTGTGCCGTTACCCGGGAGGAAGTGGATCTGATTTTACGGGCTGCCTGCTGCGCCCCGACCTCCAAAGCACTCTATCCCTGCCACTTTCTGGTGGTCGACAGCCGTGAGGAGATGCAGAAGATCTGCGAATATCACCACATGGCCAAGGCATTGGTCACCGCTCCGCTGTGCATCATCACCTGCGCCGACATGACCCGCTCCTGGGCGTCCTGGCGCGACGACGCCGCAGCGGCAACGATGAATATGGCGCTGGCCGCCGAGGAAATCGGACTGAATTCCTGCTGGTTGGGCGTTTTCCCCCGCGTCGAACGGGTCAACCGGATGAAGGAACAGTTTTCTCTTCCCGATTCGATGATCCCCTACTCCATCCTTGCTCTCGGACATGCCGCCCATCCCAAGGATCCGCTGGGCCGCTTTGATCCGAACTGTATCCATTACAACCGCTGGTAGCGGAATTCTAAGCCGGGAGGTATCCGCGCATTGAAACCGCGTCTGATTGCTGCCCTGATAGCCCTGCTGCTGCTGCCTTCCTGCAGCGGGCTCTCATTGCGGGTCGACGAATTGCTCTCTCCGCCCCGCCTTACCGCCGAGCAGTCCGCCATCTACGACGCTATCGAAACGGCGGTCGGGACCGACTCGTTCAAGCTCAAGTATCCCCGGCGCGGCGACTACCTCTCCGCCTGTGTGCTGACCGACCTTGACCAGGATGGGGTCGACGAGGCGATCGCCTTCTATGAGCTGACCGTCAACGGGGTTACCTCGGCCTGGATGAACATCCTGGTCCAGAAGGACGGCGTCTGGAAAAGCCGTCAGGAGCTTCCCGGCGAAGGAGCGGAGATCGATTTTATCGACTTTGCACCGGTGGAAAGCTCTGATCACAACAATATCATCGTCGGCTGGATTGTCGCCGGACAGGAGAGCATGCTGTGTAAAATCTACTCCTACGGCGAGACGGTGTCCCTGGAATATGAGGGCAGCTACAACGAATGCCTGATCCAGGACGTCGACCGCAACGGCCTCTCCGAGGTAATTCTGTGTACCTCCGGCAGCAGCCGTACCCCGCTGATGTCCCTGATTAAATACCGGTCAGGGCGGATCGTCCGCACCAGTGAGGTCGAAATGCCATCTGCAATGACTGGCTACGCCCAGCTCGTCTGCGGTCAGCTGACCTCGGGACTTACTGCCGTCTTCGCCGATGTTTACCTGGGAAATAATGAGGTAACCACCCGAATTGCCTCGCTCGACCCTCAGAAGTCCATCATCGAGTACCTTCCCCCGGAGGAGCTTGGCATCTATGAAAGCCTCAACCGCCCCACTCCGGCCCTCTACTGCCGTGACATCAACCAGGACGGGCAGATCGATCTTCCGGTCGTGCGCCGGATGCCCGGCTATGAGCAAAGCAGCGAACAGGACACCATCTATCTGACCCAATACCGGAGCATCATCGACGGAAGCCTGGAAACAGTCGCATCACTGGTGGTCAATTTTTCGAGCGGCTATCGCTTCACGCTGCCGGAGAGCTGGGTCAACCGGGTCACCGTCCTGCGGCAGCCGGACACCGGGGAATGGCGTTTCGTCCTCTTCAATGAGGACCTCGAAAATTCCACCACCGAGCTGCTTCGGATCCGGGTCACCTCCCCGTCGGACTACCAAGACAAATTTGAAACTACCGAATACCGAACGATTGCCACCAAAGGGGTCAACAGCTATCAGATTTCCATCCCCGGCGACAATTATCCGGGCTATTCGATCAGTTACGAGCAAGCCGAATCGCTTTTCGCCCTGCTCGATTGAAATCCAGATTAATCTCACCGCCATGCGGTTTGAAAGGAGCCAGCACCTATGAAAAATATTCTGATTGCCGAAGATGAAGAAGCCATCCGCGACTTTGTGGTGATCAATCTCAAGCGGGCCGGCTATCAGGTCACCGACGTCGACAACGGACTCGACGCTATCACCGCATACGACAACGCGCCGGAGCCGTTCGATGTCGTCATCCTCGATGTTATGATGCCGGGACTCGATGGCTTTTCGGTCTGCAAGAAGCTTCGCGAACGCTCCTCCACCCTCGGAATCGTTATGCTGACCGCCAAGAGTCAGGAGATGGACAAGGTCAATGGCCTGATGCTCGGCGCCGACGACTATATCACCAAGCCGTTCTCCCCGTCCGAATTGACGGCGCGGGTGGACGCCCTCCACCGCCGGGTATCGATGGCCTCCCCCCCGCAGCCCAGCAACGAAACGGTTTCCGGGCCCTTCGTCCTCAATCTCAAGAGCCACACCGTCACCAAAAACGGCCAGCCGCTCGAACTGACCCAGGTGGAGTTTCAGATCATGGAGCTCTTTATGAAAAACCCCGAAACAGCCCTCGAGCGCAGCCAGATTCTGTCGGCTGTGTGGGGAAATGACTACTTCGGCGATATCAAGATCGTCGACGTCAACATCCGCCGTCTGCGGATGAAGGTGGAGGACGATCCGTCCAACCCGCGCTATGTTACAACCGTCTGGGGCTTCGGCTACAAATGGATGCCCTGACCTCGTTGGATCACACACCGCAGAAGGAGGCGCCCAATGGCACAGAAAAAAATTACCCGGCGTTGGCTGACGGGAAGCCTCGGCGTCATCCTAATCATCCTGGTTATTATTGAAATTGTCATCTGGTTTGCAGTTCGCACCTTCTATTACTCCTCGGCACAGCAGACGCTGCTGGCGCAGGCCAACACCGTCAACACTCTGCTGGCCAAATATGCTGAGGACCCCGCGACCGATTACCAGCGCGAGGTCCGCAACCTGGTGGAAAATTTCGAACTGCGCGACAGTATGGAGCTGATGGCAGTTGACGCCTATGGCAATGTCACCACCACATC
>CASEBP010000147.1 GCA_949285275.1 uncultured Oscillospiraceae bacterium
AATCGGGAAGCGAATTGGTGTAATGGAACTGGATCGTAATCGCATCCGCTGTATACCGCATCGTGTAGGAGACCTGCTGTTCGGTATCCAGCGTGATGGTCGTATAGCGGGAATCGCTCTTGACGGTATAGCCGGTAATCCGGTTGTTCACCGGCGCGGAGGAATCGGAAACCGCCGCTACATCCTCGCTGAGTACCCGCAGTCCCGACTGCAGCTTATAGAAGGAATAAACCCGGCTCTCTCCGCTCTCTTGGACGGTAAAGCGGATCTCGTCGCCAACCACATAGTCGAGCGCCCCCTTGGGCAGCGGGAAATAGGTCGGCTCGGAGTAATGGGAGGTGGTCGATGCCGAGAAGGTTTCAGCGGCGTCAGCCGTGATGACAACCGGCGTCCCATCCGACGGGAGCAGCCGCTCATTGACATGGATCGTTGCGCCGGTCTTGGACTTGGTCAGGCCATCCCACTCGCCGTATACCACGATCGCGCCCAAATTCTGGACCGATGTGGTCGCGTCCGGAAGGGTGTAGCTGCCGATAAAGCGGGAATAAGCGGTATCGCGATACGCTTCATCGGGGTTTTCGTCGAGGGTCATCGGAACGGTGACCCCATTGATCACCGCATAGACGTTGGCCTCGGAATAGGCGACGGCGCTGAACGAAAGCTCGGTCCCTCCATCGACCGCCAACACCCCTTCGGCCGGAGAGACCTCCTTGACGACCTCAGTGATCCGGGTGATATTGTAGGTCACCGTCTTGCCCTTATGGACAATCGTGAAGACATTCTCCCCTTCTGTCAGCTGCATCTCGAGCTGGAAGTAACCGTTTTCGTCGGTGACAATCGTCTGCCCGTTGATCGTCGCATCGGTATTTGGATCGGTGTGTCCGGTGAACAGCACCGACGGATCAAAGGAGGTAAAGGTCGTCTTCTCCGGCTTGGTCAGCTCAAGATCCTGCATGATATGTTCGGCTTTAACCGTTCCGTCGAAATAGCCGATCAGCTTTCCAGCACAATCCTTCGGGTTCTCAATCAGCCGTGCCAGGCTGTTGAAAATGCTACCCGAATAGCCCGCCATCTCCCGTGCGTCGATAACCTGCCGTGCCAGCTGGTCGTACTCACTCCATCCGACCGCATCGGTCACCGCACGGTCCGCCGCATGGACGATATAGCAGGGAATCCCCAGCCCGTCTGCCAGGCTTGTCCACCAGGAAGCTACCGCCTGATAGGGAAGGTTGGGGTCGGTGATCGATCCATATGCCTTGACTGCAACCAGATCGAACATCCCTTCCTCGAGATACTCGACGGTATCGGCGTTGCCCTCGGTCTGGGCGCAGAAGTAGGCACGGGTGACCGAACCGCGCTCGTCCTCGTAGTTGTTGGCCCAAACCGCCTCGGAAAGCAGCCCGACCGAAACGCCCGGGGCATATTGCTGCATAGCGGAAACCGCCAGCGTCAGCAGCGTTTTGGGCACCGAGCGCATGTACTCGTCATAGCCCATCCCGCCGCCCTCGGACAGGTACCGCAGGTAGCTTCCCCCATCCTGCGGATTGTGATACCCGTCAAAGAGCACCGCATCCGGCGTATAGGTGGAAGAGAAGCGCTTGAGATCGGCGGTGACCGCGTCAATCAGCGACGCATTGACCTCCGTCAACACCGCAGGGGTTTCACCCATTGAACCGTCCGTCAGATAGCAGATGACCGACACATACAGCCCGTTTGCCTTTCCCTGCTCGATCGCATAGGAGAGCGGGTCAAAACCCTCCTCCCACTGGCGGCAGGGAAGCTGTTCGGAAGAATAGAGCACCGAACCGTCCGATCCGAGGGTATCGATGACCAGTCCGTTCATTGTCAGCTGGACCGCCTGGTCGATCGCCTGGTCGATCCCCTCCCGAATGGATGCGGCGTCTCCCTCCACCGAAAAATCCCGCCCGGGCTTAATAGTGACTGCCCGCAATTCCTGTGGGGGTTGGGTCTTCTCCACCGGCTCGGACGCCTCCCCCTCCCCTTCCGGTACCGATTCATCCGGCTGTTCCGGCTGGACCGACGGCTCAGAGGAAAGGATCATGCCGGGACGGGCGGCGCTCGGCCCACTGGCCGCGATGGTCGGGAGGGCGAACCGTCCGTCTCCGTTATACTGCAGCGCAACGGCGCCCATGACACAGGTCACGAGCGCCAGCGCCAGACAGAGAACCGCTGCCGGCATCGGTTTTTTCTTTTTTCTCCTGTTTCGATCCAAATGTAGGTCCTCGGTTTTGTTAAAATCGGGTGTCAATCAGAACAGAGCGGAGAGATGTTCCATCTCCCGTTCGATCGCCTTGGAAACACCACTTTCCGGGTTGAAGAGCGAGTCATAGCGGTACAGGGCAAATCCCCCGTATTCAGAGGTATCCCGGGCCGCCGCCACCATCCGCTCCAGCAGATCATTTTCCTCGACCCACTCGTTGGCTCCGGCGCCGGCCCACTGGTCGGCCACCCCGCATTTATAAGCCGCCAGCCCGACATAGAGCTGGACACCGGAATTTCGGGTCAGGCGATCCCACTCGTCGAGCGAATCAGCATAGGGCACCGTCTGATTGTCAAACCCGAAGTAGATCTGCGGGCAAATATAATCGAGATAGCCGTCATTTTCCAGCCAGTTTTCCACATCGATAAACTGACCGTCGTAGTTGTTGTCCATCCGCGCCTGCGGGCTGATTCCAAAGAGCACCGAGGAATCCGTCTGCTTGATCGCGGTATAAACCTGCCGGACCAGCAAATCCACATTCCGGCGCCGCCAGTCGGCCTGCGAAAGGGCGCCGCCGCTCTGCTGATAGGCGCGGTAGGACGCCGCGTCAAAGGACAGATCGGTCGTCGGATAGAAATAGTCGTCAAAATGGATGCCGTCGAGATCATATTCCTCCACCAGCTCGACGACGCCGGCGGTGATCAGATCCCGCGCCTCCTGGCTCGCAGGGTTGTAGAACAGCCCGCCCTGCCAGGAGATGGCGGTATCCTTTCCTGCGCTGACCGCCCGAACCGCCGGATTGTCGGCAGAAAGCGCACGGCTGGAACCGATCGCCCGAACCCGGTAGGGGTTGATCCACGCCTCGATCCGAAGGCCGTACTCCTTCGCTTTCTCCACCATGATGCCGAGCGGATCGTATCCCGGATCCTCCCCCTCCGTTCCGGTCAGGACATAGCTCCAGGGGAAATAATCCGATGGGTACATCGCGTCACCGAACGGCCGCACCTGTACAAAAACGGTATTGAGTCCATAGTCAGCAATCTGGGAAAAAGCCTGGTCGATGTTGGAGGTAAACTGCGAGCGGCTCTTGTTCTGGGCAAGGGTATAAAAATCCAGATAGGAGATCCAGACCGCCCGCACCTCATCGGGCACCGAGGCCGTGGAGGCGGGTGCACGCTGAGAAAGGATCTGCTGCGCCTCAGAATCAGCCGCCGCATCCTGCGAGGAACCGCTCTGAGAGGAGGACGTTTCTTCCCCCGGCTGCTGCGGCACCACCACAAAGGAGCCATCAGGGTCGGTCAGTTCAAACGGATGGGAGACGGTATCCTGCGCCACGGAGGAGGAAGATTCCTGTGAGGCGGAGGGCTGGGACTCCTGCGGCGCCGAAGACGGCGTATCGTCCGGCGTCTGCGGCGAAGACTCTTCCGGCGCCTCGCTCACCTCTCCCAGCGGAGGAGCCGGGGGATCGGTCGGAAGTTCCTCCTGCGCCGATGGAAATTCAACAGGATAAACAACGGCGCTGCTGCTTTCTTCCTCGGGCAGAGGCTCCAGCGGTTTGGTCGCCTCCACCACCTTGCCGGCGCAGCCTGTCAATAGGATCACGGCCAGCAGCATCGCTGCGGCACGAAGGTTTGGTCGTTTCATGGTTGTTTCTCCAACTCCTGTACCTTGGAACGGCACGGCGCCGCCCATCGTATGCCCGGGATCGGGAGAAACCGCAATTCTCGGCAGTTTCCTACATAAACCGGTTTTTATTTTACCGCTTATCACGAATCCGGTCAATAGATAAGTGTGGGTTCCCGGTGGGAATTGCTGCCCGGCCATCAGGGGAATTTCTGCCTGGCGCCACCTTCTGCTTCTTCTTGACCGGAAAGGGCAAACACGGTATCATAGGGAGCGGAGGGATGATATCATGTTTTTCATCGGTCTTTTCGGCATCAGCGCCAAGGCGGAGCCTGCCGGGCGAATCCGGGCCGCCTGTCCCTGCTGTCACGCACCCGGACCGCTGCAGCTTTCCCGGCGCTACCAGTATTTTCACGCTTTTTTCCTGCCGCTGTTCCGGTTCCATTCCCAATATTTTGCCACCTGTCCTCACTGCGCCAGTCTGTTTGAGGTTGAGCAGTCGGTCGGAGACCGTGCCCGCCGGGAGGGAGAGGCGGACGCCTCCCCCGGCCAGCTCCATCTGCTGCAGGATAACTCCCGCCGCTTCTGCCCCGGCTGCCATGCCCCCATATCCCCTGACGACCGCTTCTGCCGCCGCTGCGGCCGGAGCCTCTAGCCTTTGCTTATCCCGCCGTTTTTTCCGGCTCCTTTCCGATCGGAATCCCTCCGGTCAGAGGAGCCGGTTTTCCTTTGCGCGAAATCCAAAGTGAAATGGAGGAGGCCGCCGGAGCCGCCAGCGAGCAGAGCAGAACCATCCCAAACTGCTCAATGGACAGCGGAGCCGTCATAAAAATTTCGTGACAGGCCGGAGTCCAGACAGCCGCGGCTGTACAGGCCGCAGAAAAAATCCCGGATGCCAGCAGCATCGGATTACCAAACGGATTGAGTTCGAAAAGTCCACGGGTCTCGCTGCGGCATTCAAAGACATGAAACAGTTGGGTCATCACAAGGGTCAGCAGCGCCGCCGTGCGGCAAACCACCAGCGCCTCACCCCGGGCAGCAAACAGCGAAAAGACGCCCAGGGTAGTCAGCCCGATGACAATTCCGCGGAAAAGGATCTTGCCCATCAGTCCCCCCGCAAAGATCGAGCTGTCGGGATCCCGCGGCGGACGCCGCATGACATCCGGTTCCGCCGGTTCCAGTCCCAGAGAAATAGCCGGCAGACCGTCGGTCACCAGATTGACCAGCAGCAACTGAATCGGGGTCAGAATCACCGGCATTCCCATCAGCATTCCAACAAACATTGTGATCACCTCTCCTGTATTGCAGGAGAGCAGATAACGCAGGAAACGGCGGATATTCTGATAGATAACCCGGCCCTCCTCAACGGCAGCGGCCAGCGTCGCAAAATTGTCGTCAAGCAGGATAACCTGCGCCGCCTCCCGGGTCACGTCGGTCCCGGATTCCCCCATCGCAACCCCGATGTTTGCCTCCTTGACCGCCGGCGCATCGTTGACTCCATCCCCGGTCATCGCCACAATCTCTCCGTTTTCCTTCATTGCCCGCACAATCCGAAGCTTATGAGCCGGGGTAACCCGGGCGAAGACGGCAGCAGTCCGACAGGCGTCGCAAAGCGCCCTCTGGTTCATCGCGTCGATCTGTGCCCCGGTATAGACACCCTGTCCGCCCTTGCCCAAAATCCCAATCTGGCGGGCGACCGCACAGGCAGTGGCAACCTGATCCCCGGTGATCATCACCGTGCGGATTCCCGCGGTACGGCAGGCAGCAACCGCGGCGGGCACCTCTTTGCGCGGCGGATCATAGAGTCCTGCCAGTCCCAGAAAAACCAGCCCTTCCTCCACCGGATCGGAGGAAGCGCCCCGCTCCCGCATCGCAAAGCCAAGGACCCGCAGGGCGCGTCCTGCCAGCGCATCATTTTCGGCCAGGATCTTCCGACGGTGTTCAGCGGAGAGGGCGACTGTCCCATGAGGGGTCATTACCCTGTTGCAGCGGCTAAGCAAAAGCTCCGGCGCACCCTTGGCATAGATCCGACGGGTTCCATCGGCACAGTTTCCCCACACCGTCATCCGCTTGCGCTGTGAATCAAAGGGAATCTCCCCGGTGCGGTCAAAATCACTCGTCCGGATCCCTGCCTGCTGTGCCGCCTCCAGCAGCGCCGCCTCGGTCGGTTCACCCAAAAAAGTGCGCTGCTCCCGCCCCAGCAATCCGACCCGCTTGCTCTGTGGCTTGGCGTCGTTGCAGAAGGCCGCCGCCTGCAACAGGCACTCGGCCGCAGGGGAAAGCGCACCGGCAGTAATCTTCTGTTCCCCCTCCATCGTGACGACCGCCTGGACCGACATCCGGTTCTGGGTGAGGGTTCCTGTTTTATCCGAGCAGATAACGGTGGCACATCCCAGCGTTTCCACCGCATGCAGCCGCTTGATCAGCGCATTACGGCGCAGCGTCCGGCGGACTGCCAGCGCCAGTGAAATCGTGACGATAGCGGGAAGTCCCTCGGGAACCGCCGCCACCGCGAGACTGACCCCGGTGATCAGCATCGAGAGCGGGTTTTCTCCCCGCCAGACCCCTACCGCCGCTACCACCGCGCAGATCAGAATACAGCCGATTCCGATCGTTCTGCCCACCTGATCAAGACGCTGCTGCAGCGGCGTCGGTTCCTCTTCAATTGACTCAAGCATCCCGGCGATCGAGCCCATCTCGGTATTCATCCCGGTCGCACAGACCCGTGCCTCGCCCCGGCCGGTCAGTACGTTGCAGCCCATGAAGACCATCGACTCGGCCGCCGCCTTTCCATCCGCCTCCCGGCCGGTGGCCGCCTGCTTGGAAACCGGGTGGGATTCCCCGGTCAGCAGCGCCTCGTCACAGGTCAGTGCCGTCTGCTCAAGGATTACCGCATCGGCCGCAATCCGGTCCCCCGCGGAAAAGAGCAGGATGTCCCCTTCCACCACCTGGGCGGCGGGAATATTCTGCTCTTGGGAGTCACGGCGCACCCGTGCACCCGGCGCTGCCATCTCCTCCAGCGCCTCGAGTGTTTTTTCACAGCGCCACTCCTGAAAAAAGCCAAGCAGCGCATTGACCAACACGATAGCGGCAATCGCCAGCGCCTCCCCCTGTTCCCCCAGCGCAGCGGAAACAGCGGTGGCCGCCAACAGTATCAACACCATGCCATCTTTAAACTGCCCGGCAAACATCAGGACTGCCGATCTGGACTTCCCGGTTGTCAGCCTGTTCTCTCCCTGTTCGATCAGCCTGCGCTGTGCCTCCTGTCCGGTGAGGCCCGCAAAGCCCCTTTGTTCCATCGACGATACCCCTTTCCCTCCTGATCTTGAAACCTCTGCGCCATGTTGTTCATTCTATTCGGGGATGTCCGAAAATAGTACGTGCGGCCTTTGACAAGCAGGGGGGTTCCGGGTAAAATAAGGATATTCCTGTGATTGGAGGATGTTCCATGAATGACGGTCTGATCCGGGCAGTCTGCGCTGCTCCACCGCTTCGGGTGGCCGACTGCCGCTACAATACCGACCGGATGATCGAGCTTCTGCAGGAGGAATCCGGCTCTGCGGCGCTGCTCGTTTTTCCGGAGCTTTCGATCACCGGCTACACCTGCGGCGATCTGTTCGGCCAGCAAACGCTGATTGACGGCGCCCGGGAGGGGCTGTCCCGGCTGCTGCAAGCATCGGTCGGCACCGAAACAATCGTGGCCGCCGGATTACCGGTCGTCTTTGAAAATAAGCTCTACAACTGCGCCGCAATCCTGCAAAACGGTGTTTTGCTCGGCGTCGTTCCCAAGAGCAATCTTCCGACCTATGGGGAATTCTATGAGGGACGTAATTTTTCTCCCGCCTTTCCGGGGATCCGAGAGCTGACCCTCTGTGGTCAGACAGCGCCATTCGGCACCGATCTCCTTTTCTCCTGCCGGGAACTTCCATCGTTTGTGCTGGCGGTGGAGATCTGTGAGGATCTCTGGGTCCCCTGCCCGCCCAGTGTCCGGCATGCGGCGGCAGGCGCCACCGTCATCGCCAACCTGTCAGCCAGCGACGAAACAACCGGAAAGGCCTCCTACCGGCGTCAGCTGGTGTCCGGCCAGTCGGCCCGGCTGCTCTGCGGCTACCTTTATGCTGATGCCGGACAGGGGGAATCCACCACGGATATGGTCTTTTCCGGCCATTCCCTGATCGCTGAAAATGGCGCGATCCTCTCGGAAGCCCCGCTGTTTTCAGGACAGTGCGCCGCCTCCGAGCTGGACCTTCCGCGCCTGTGCACCGAACGGCGCCGTATCACCACCTTCCCCGCCGCCCCGCAGGACGGACACCGGAGCATCCCTTTTTCTGTCACGCTGCGTCCAACGGCGCTGACCCGTCCCATATCGCCGCACCCCTTCGTCCCCGACGAAACCGGAGAGAGGGATGCCCGCTGCGAGGAAATCCTCTCGATCCAGGCGCAGGGACTTCGCAAACGTCTGGAGCACAGCCGGGCGAAAACCGCTGTGCTGGGGCTGTCCGGCGGACTGGATTCGACGCTGGCACTGCTGGTCTGCGCCCGCTCGATGGCGCTGCTCGGTCGACCCGCATCGGACATTTTGGCCCTGACAATGCCCTGCTTCGGCACTACCGCCCGAACCAAGGGCAACGCCGAATGTTTGGCGGAAGAAATCGGCGCTACGCTGCGGACCATCGACATTGCGGCAGCGGTCCGGCAGCATTTCGCCGATATTGGACACCGTCCCGATCAACTGGACGTTGTCTTTGAGAACGCCCAGGCCCGGGAACGGACCCAACTGCTGATGGACGCCGCCAATCAGACCGGCGGACTTGTTATCGGCACCGGCGACCTCTCGGAGCTGGCACTGGGCTGGGCAACCTACAACGGGGATCACATGTCAATGTATGGCGTCAATGCCTCGATCCCCAAAACATTGATTCGTTTCCTCGTCTCCTATGAGGCCCGGCGCGCCACCAATCCGCGCCTTGCCGCGGTTCTTCGCGATATCCTCGATACGCCGGTCTCCCCGGAGCTTCTCCCCCCGAAGGACGGAGAGATCTCCCAGAAGACCGAGGGCCTGGTCGGCCCGTATGATCTGCATGATTTCTTCCTCTACTACACCATCCGGTGGGGATTTCCTCCGGCCAAGATTCTTCGCTTTGCCGAACGGGCCTTTGCCGGACAATTTGACCGGCAAACCATCCTGCATTGGATGAAAACTTTTTACCGGCGGTTCTTCTCCCAACAGTTCAAACGTTCCTGTCTGCCGGATGGACCGAAGGTCGGATCGGTCACCCTATCGCCCCGGGGCGACTGGAGGATGCCCAGCGATGCATCGGTCTCGCTCTGGCTCGATGAACTGGAGCGTCTGTCATGAAGATTTTCTGCATAGGAGACAGCCTGACCGCCGGGTATGGCGTTGATCCGTCCGAATGCTGGGTTTCCCTGGCGCAGCGCAGCACCGGGTTTCTGCTGCAGAATTACGGTGTCAATGGCCAATCGACCGGACCGATGCGCCGCAAGCTTTCCCGTCTGCTCAGCGAGGCGCCAGACGGCGTCTTTGTGATGGGCGGGGTCAATGATCTGATCTTTCGTGGGCTGGATCGTGGTCCGCAGGCCATCGAAAATATCCGTGCCATGATCACCGAGGCGCGGGAAAAGGGAGCTTGCCCGGTGCTCGGACTGGCGCCGGGCATCTGTCCGCGCAACCTGTGGCCGCAGTGGCGAGCCTGTTTTGACCCGGAAGAACTGATTCCGCCCTATGAGGCACTGCGTAAACAGCTCCGGCAGCTTGCCGGCGACCTCTCGGTTCCGACCATCGATTTTGAAACAGCCCTTCGAGAACGGTCCGCCTTTTTTGATCTGCAGGATCTGCTCTATGACGGACTGCACCCCAATGCCCGAGGCCATGCCATTATGGCGCATCTCGCCACCGGGCGTCTTCTCTCCCTTTTTTCCGATGCCAAAACGGGAAATTGACCGGCTGAAATCCCGGACCCGTTTTTGGATAAACTAAAGAAGGCGGATGAATCCGCCAAAATCAGGAAGGAGCTCTGTCATGAAAAAGTATGTCTGCGAAATCTGCGGCTACATTTACGATGAAGCCGCCGGTGATCCCGATCATGGTATCGCACCGGGAACCAAATGGGAAGATCTCCCCGATGATTTCGAGTGCCCGCTGTGTGGTGTCGGTAAGGACCAGTTCAAGCTGGAAGCCTGATCCCTCTGCAAACCGGGGAGGGCGGTCTGCTCTCCCCGGAAGGTTCCTCTCACTTTCGAATAGAAAAGAGATGGTTTGATGCGGTTGTCCCATCAACGTGTTCTGTGCTATCTTCCCGCGGACTGTGATCCGCAACTGCTTCCCGCCTTAAGCCAAATCTGCCGAACTTCCGGCCTGCGGCTCCGGGAGGTAAATGAACAGGAACTTGGCTGCCCGCTCGGAAAGCTGGCCGGTTTTTCCTGTCCGGATGCAGCAGACGTCCGGGAGGGACTTGTTTCGCCCGCCGAACCTCTGCTGATCCTCTGCGGGCTGTCCGACAAAAAGACCGATGAGCTGCTCCGGCGCCTGCGGGAGGCCGGCCTCTCCTCCGCCTTCTGCAAAGCGGCACTGACTCAGACCAACCAGCAGTGGAATCTCCCGTCGCTGTATCAGGAGCTCTGCCGGGAGCGCCAGGCCATTGAGGCTTCGCAAAAAACGCCGCCGCCTGCTTCGGCGCCGTAATGGAAACATGTCCCGGCGGATGGCGGGTATCTTCCCCATCCTGGCACCGTCCTTGGAAACCCGGCGATGGCCCAGCTGACCCAGAGAATTTTCTCATATTTTTTGACAAAGGGGGTTGACTTCGCGCTATCGGTGTGGTAATATATACAACGTCGCCGAGACATGGGGGTATAGCTCAGCTGGGAGAGCGCTTGAATGGCATTCAAGAGGTCAGCGGTTCGATCCCGCTTATCTCCACCAGAAACGGCCTGAAACTTCAGTTTCAGGCCGTTTTTCTTATTTCAGACGGGATCGGTTTGATACAAAAACAGAATCAGGAAAAGGCGGAGGCTCGTCGGCCCCCGCCTTTTTTGCGGTACTGTCCCTTGTCACAAAACCTTAGCACCGATATCGGTGCGATAGAAGCTGTCTTGAAATCCGATGGCCTTCACCGCACAGTAGGCCGTGTCAAGCGCCTGCCGCAGCGTCTCTCCGACGGCGGTTACCCCGAGCACCCGGCCGCCGTTGTTGAGATACTGCCCGTCACGGCACTGTGTCCCGGCATGATACACGGTGACGCCGGGCGCCTGCCCGTTGGCATCCAGCCCGTGGATCGGATACCCCTTCTGATAGGAAAACGGATAGCCGCCGCTGGCAATGATGACACAGGCAGCCGCACCGGGCTTGCGCCCCACCGCGACGTCCGACAGCCGCCCCTCGGCGGTCGCGCGCATAATGTCCAGCAAATCTCCGTCAAGCAGCGGCAGCACCACCTGTGTTTCCGGATCGCCGAAACGGCAGTTGTACTCGATGACCTTCGGGCCGTCGGCGCAGAGCATCAGCCCGAAATAAAGGCAGCCGCGAAACTCCCGCCCTTCCTTCTTCATCGCCTCGATGGTGGGCAGGAAGATCTCCTTCATACAGCGGGCCTCCACCTCGGGAGTAAAGAGCGGATGCGGCGCAATGGTTCCCATTCCACCGGTGTTGAGTCCCTCGTCATGATCGTGTGCCCGCTTATGGTCCATCGACGCAACCATCGGCACGACGATCTTTCCATCGGTAAAGGAAAGAACCGACACCTCAATTCCCTGCAGAAACTCCTCAATCACCACCCGGCGTCCGCTCTCGCCAAACTGCCCTTCCTCCATCATCGAATGGATGGCGCGGACCGCGTCCTCCCGGTTTTCGGGGATCACCACCCCTTTTCCCAGAGCCAGCCCATCGGCCTTGATAACGGTGGGATAGCGGTTCTGTGCGTCGAGATAGGCGATCGCCTTGTCCGGATCATCAAAGGTCTCATAGGCCGCCGTTGGAATATGGTATTTCTTCATCAGGTTTTTGGAAAAAACCTTGCTTCCCTCGATTGCCGCCGCCGCCTTGGTAGGACCGAAGGCGGGAATGCCGGCCTCTGCCAGCGCATCCACCATGCCCAGTACAAGCGGATCATCCGGGGCCACCACAACGAAGTCGACCTTCTTTTCCTTCGCAAAGGCGACCATTCCCTTCAGATCGGTCGCTTTGATATCGACACAAACGGCATCCGCCGCGATTCCCCCGTTGCCGGGAGCCGCATAGATCGTCCCGGCTTGCGGAGATTCCCGGAGTTTGCGGATGATGGCATGTTCACGGCCGCCACCGCCGACCACCAAAATATCCATCCTGCTGCCCCCTCAGTGGTGGAACAGGCGAATGCCGGTAAAGCACATCGCCATCCCATACTTGTTGCAGGTTTCAATTACCTGGTCGTCGCGGATCGAACCGCCCGGCTGTGCCACATACCGCACGCCGCTGCGCCGTGCCCGCTCGATATTGTCCCCAAAGGGAAAAAACGCATCGGATCCCAGCGAAACGCCATCGAGTTTGGCCAGCCATTCCCGCTTTTCTTCGGCGGTCAGCGGCTCGGGACGGACTGTAAAGGTCTGCTGCCATACAGCGTCTCCCAACACATCCTCGCTCTGTTCGGAGAGGTAGACGTCGATCGCATTGTCGCGGTTTGCCCGTCCCAGGTCCTCCCGGAACGGCAGCGCCAGGGTCTTGGGATGCTGCCGCAGCCACCAGAGATCCGCCTTGTTGCCTGCCAGGCGGGTGCAATGGATTCGGGACTGCTGTCCAGCGCCAATCCCGATCGCCTGGCCGCCCTTGACATAGCAGACCGAATTGGACTGGGTATATTTCAGCGTGATCAGTGCGATCATCAGATCGATCAGCGCCTCGTCAGGGATCTGACGGTTCTCGGTGACCACATTGCCCAGCAGCGCCCGGTCAATTACCAGCTCGTTGCGGCCCTGCTCGAAGGTGATGCCGAAGACATCCTTGTGCTCGACCGGTGCGGGACGGTAATCGGGATCGATACGCACAATATTGTAGCCGCCCTTGCGCTTGGATTTGAGAATCTCCAGCGCATCCTCGTCGTAACCCGGCGCAATGATGCCGTCCGAGACCTCATGCTGAATCAGCAGGGCGGTCGAGCGGTCACAGACATCCGACAGCGCGATCCAGTCTCCGAAGGAGGACATACGGTCGGCTCCCCTGGCACGGGCGTAGGCACAGGCCAGCGGAGACAGCGCCCCGTCGCCGGTAAAATAGATGCGCCGCAGCGTATCGTCGAGAGGAAGTCCGACCGCCGCGCCAGCCGGGCTGACATGCTTGAAGGAAGCGGCAGCAGGCAGACCGGTCGCTGCTTTGAGCTCCCGCACCAGCTGCCAGCTGTTGAGCGCGTCGAGCAGATTGATATAACCCGGCCGGCCGTTGCAGACGGTGATCGGCAGTTCTCCCTGCTGCATGAAAACCCGGGCGGGCTTTTGATTGGGGTTACATCCGTACTTTAATTCCAGTTCTGAAGCCATTGCAGAATCTCCTCCCCTCACTGATAGCGGTTGATAATCCGGGTTTCCCAGCGTCCGGAATCGGCCTCGATAAAGCGGACAAAGAGCGAAACACGGTTATCCTCATTGAGGCTCTCCCAGATTTCCCGGGAAAAGGCATCGATTCCCCCGCGGATGGCAACCGGCTCCGGCTCCCCTTCGAAGGACGGCAGCGGATTTCCATCGCAGCGGTAGGTGTGGATGAAATGCCCCTGTCCGGCCAGCGGCTCAGGGTACTCAAAGGTATACCGACGCACCGAAGACGGATCCCCGTCCGCGCTCTTCAGGATCGAAAGGGTGTAGGAAAGCCCCTCGACCAGGCCGGAAATGCGGGGGGTATAGTTGGGGCCGTCCGGCTCGAAGGTCCGGCTGCGAAGCGCCTGTGAAAAGTCAAGGCCCTGTGACAACCCGTCGTAAACGGTATCCGTCTGGTCACCGTTGGTGACGATGGTCATCATCCGGCCATCCCGGTGAAGCACCCGAACCGGCGCATAGATGATCAGGGACGGATCGGTCAGCTTGGCCGGATCATAGGCCTGGGTGCGAATCCCCTCCCCGTCCTCGGTGAAGATCCGATTACGGCTGTTCTCGCTGCGTCCCATGATGAAATACGCGATGACGGCATGCCGGCCGTCCTCGCTGCGCCCGATCACGATGCCGCGGCCGGGGTAGCTGTTCTCCCGCAGGAGCTTGGCAAGCTCATAATTCATCCTTCATATTCCTTTCTTTTCCTGTAAGATCTTCTCGCAGAGCAGGGCAACCGCCCGGGGCAGCAGCTTCCACTCCGCCTGCTCCATCACCCGGCGCTGCAGCGTCTCAGGGGTATCCCCCTCCTCGACCTCCACCGCTTTCTGCAGCAGGATCCTGCCGCCGTCCACCACCTCGCTGACCAGATGAACGGTGGCGCCGGTCACCTTGACCCCGTAATCGAGCGCCGCGCGGTGGACCTTCAGCCCGTAAAAGCCCGGACCGCAGAAGGACGGGATCAGGGACGGATGGACATTGATAATCCGGTCGGGATAGGCGGCAATGACCTCCTCGGGCAGAATGGTAAGAAATCCCGCCAGCACCACCAGATCGATCTGAGCCTGGCGCAGCACCTCCAGCAGTGCGGCAGAATAGGCGGCGCGGTCGGAATAATCCCGCATCCGCACCACCGCTGTCTGCATGCCATGCTGCCGGGCGCGGGTCAGTGCGTACGCCTCCGGATTGGAGGAAACGCAGAGGGTCAGCCGTCCGGCGGGGATCTCTCCCCGCTTCTCTGCGTCGATGAGCGCCTGCAGTTTGGTGCCGCCGCCCGAAACGAGCACCGCAATCTTTACCACAGCTCGACTCCCCGTTCGCCTTCGGCCAGCTCGCCCACCACATAGGCGTGTTCACCCTGGCCGCGCAGCGCCGCCAGAATACCGTCGGCCCGCTCCTTTTCGGCCACCAGCATCATGCCGACACCCATATTGAAGGTGTTGAACATATCCCGTTCAGGAATCTTTCCAACCTGCTGGATCAGCGAGAAGATCGGAAGCACCTCGACCGCTTTCTTCTCGATCCGGGCGCAAAGCCCCTCGGGAAGGGCGCGCGGAATATTCTCATAGAAGCCGCCGCCGGTAATATGGGCGATGGAGCGAACCCCTCCCGCGGCGATCGCCGCCAGCGCCGCCTTGACATAAATCCGGGTGGGGGTCAGCAGCGTCTCCCCCAGCGGGCGGCCCAGCTCCGCCTGATAGGCGTTGAGGTCGGCGTGCTCGACGTCAAACACCTTACGCACCAGCGAAAAGCCGTTGGAATGCACGCCGGAGGAGGCGACCGCAATCAGGACGTCGCCCCGGCGGCAATGCTCCGGCAGCAGAATCCCCGACTGATCGACAATGCCGACCGAAAAACCGGCCAGATCGTATTCATCCTCCGGATAAAAGCCGGGCATCTCGGCAGTTTCTCCGCCGACCAGCGCACAGCCCGCCTGTACACAGCCCTCAGCGACCCCCGACACGATCTCGGCGACCCGCTCAGGGACATTTTTGCCCAGCGCGATATAGTCCAAAAAGAGCAGCGGCTTGGCGCCGCAGCAGACGACGTCGTTGACGCACATTGCGACGCAGTCAATTCCGACGGTATCATGCTTGTCCAACAGGAAGGCCAGCTTCAGCTTGGTGCCCACCCCGTCGGTCCCAGAAACCAGCACCGGCTTTTGTATTCCGGTCAGATCCGGCATCATCATCCCGCCGAAACCACCGATCGTATCGAGCACCTCTGGGGTGCGGGTGCGCGCCACATGGCGCTTCATCAGATCCACCGCACGGTATCCGGCTGTCACATCGACCCCGGCGGCGCGGTAGCTCTCAGAAAAGCTCTTGCTCATGGGGTTCCCCTCCTATTCTGTCTCATCGCTCGACGGAAGCTCAAACTGGAACTTGTCCTTCGAGCCCTGTTCCCGGATCTCGATTGGGTACTCCCCGGTAAAGCATCCGGTACAAAAACCGCAGCTGTGGGTCTTGGCGAGCTGCCGGACCCCTTCCACGCTCAGATATCCCAGCGAATCGGCGTGGATTCGCTCGGCAATCTCAGGGATCGACAGCTTGCAGGCGATCAGATTGTCGGTGCTGTCGATGTCGGTGCCGAAATAGCAGGGCCGGATAAAGGGCGGGGAGGAGATCCGGACATGCACTTCCTTGGCGCCGGCGTTACGCAGCAGTTCGACAATATTGCGGCTGGTGGTGCCACGCACAATCGAGTCGTCAATCATGACCACCCGTTTGCCCCGGACCGTCTCGGACAGAGCATTGAGCTTGATCCGAACCGAATTTTCCCGCTGCCCCTGGCTCGGCTGGATGAAGGTCCGGCCAATATAGCGGTTTTTGATGAAACCGACCCCATAGGGGATCCCCGAGGCCTTGGAAAAGCCCAGCGCGGCGTCCAGTCCGGAGTCGGGCACCCCGATGACAACATCCGCTTCCACGGGATGTTCTTTCCAGAGCAATTCACCGGCGCGCAGCCGGGCGCCGTGGACCGAGGCGCCTTCGATAACCGAATCGGGGCGGGCAAAATAGACGAATTCAAAGACGCAGAAGCTCTCCGGCCCGCCACAGTGGGTTTTGATCGACCGCAGCTCCTTGCCTGCTTCTGAAATGACGATCTCCCCCGGCTCCACATCCCGCAGATAGGTGGCGCTCAGCGTATTGAGGGCGCAGGTTTCGGAGGCGAAAACGATCGACCCGTCTTCGGTCCGGCCAATGCAGAGCGGGCGGAATCCATGCGGATCCCGCACGGCGATCAGCTTGCGCGGGGACATGATGACCATCGAATAGGCCCCCTCGAGCCGGTCCATCGCCTTCTCGATAGCGTCTTCGATCGATGCCGCCGACAGCCGGGCCTTGGTGATCATATAGGAGATCACTTCGGAATCGTTGGTTGTGTGAAAAATGGCGCCCGACAGCTCCAGTTCCCGCTTCAGTTCAGCCGCATTGGAGATGTTTCCGTTGTGGGCAATCGCAAGGGTACCCTTGATATGCCGCACCACCAGCGGTTGGGCGTTGATCCGGGATACCCCGCCGGTGGTCGAATACCGGGTGTGGCCGATCGCCATATGCCCGGGTCCCAGCTCCCCAAGCACCCGTTCATTGAAGACGTCCGGAACCAGGCCGACGTCCCGATGGCATTTGATGACGCCGTTGCTGTTGACCGCGATACCGCAGCTCTCCTGGCCGCGGTGCTGCAGCGCATAGAGCGCATAATAGGCACTCGCCGCGACGTCGCAGCGCTTCGGGGCGCGGATTCCAAATACCCCGCACTCCTCATGGATCGAATCGAACATCCTGTACCCGCCTTTCGAAAATTGGTCGCTTATTCGCCGATCAGGCGGCGGAGGATCTCATGATAAGCGCCCTCCACATTGCCCAGGTCGCGGCGGAAGCGGTCTTTGTCGAGCTTCTCGTTGGTCTTGGCATCCCAGAACCGGCAGGTGTCGGGAGAAATCTCGTCAGCCAGCACAATCTGGCCATCGGAGGTCTTGCCGAATTCCAGTTTGAAGTCGATCAGCTTGATTCCCGCTTCCAGCAGGTAGTCCTTCATAAAGGCATTGATCCGCAGCGCCAGATCACGGATAGTGGCCAGCTCCTCCTCGGTGGCAAAGCCGAGGGCAATGATATGGTCGTCATTGATCAGCGGATCATCCAGGGCGTCACACTTGTAGGAGAATTCCAGCACCGGGCGCTTGAGGACAGTGCCCTCCTCGACGCCGTACCGCTTGGCCATCGAGCCGGCAGCCACATTGCGGATGATGACCTCGAGCGGAATGATCGACACCTTGCGGACAGCGGTCTCCCTGTCGGAAAGCTGCTCAATGAAGTGGGTCGGGATACCCGCCTTTTCGCTCAGCTGCTTCATCATAAAGTTGGTCACCCGGTTGTTGATGACGCCCTTACCGACAATGGTCCCCTTTTTCAGGCCGTTGAAAGCGGTGGCATCGTCCTTGTAATCGACAATGCACACCTCCGGATCATTGGTCGCGAAAACCTTCTTCGCCTTTCCCTCGTAAAGCTGTTCTCCCTTGATGTAAGCCATCTCTGTTTCCTCCTTAGTCATTCTGATGAACGATAAACGATTCCTGCTTATTTCCGGTTTCCCGGGTTGCTGCTGTTATTCCGCGAGAATGGCCGCGATATCGATCTTCGCGTCCTTGGCGATCACCGAATCGTGCTGCTTTTTGCGCTGGGCCAGCAGCTTGTCCGCGAGCGCCTCATCCGAAAGGGCCAGCATCTGCGCCGCAAGCAGCGCCGCGTTCTGTGCGCCGTCGATCGCCACCGTTGCCACTGGAATCCCGCCGGGCATCTGCACCGTCGCAAGAAGCGCGTCTAGGCCGTCAAGAGTCGAGGACTTGACCGGAATGCCAATCACCGGAAGGATCGTCTGAGCAGCCAGCGCACCAGCGAGATGCGCGGCCTTTCCGGCGGCGGCGATGATGACACCGTACCCCTCGTCACGGGCGGTCCGGGAAAACTCCGCCGCCTCCGCAGGAGTTCGGTGCGCTGACATCACCCGAACCGAAAACGGAATCTCCAGTTCTGCGAGGGTCTTGATTGCGGGCTTGAGAACCGGCAGATCGCTGTCGGATCCCATAATAATTGCAACCTTTTTCATGTGCCTTCTCCTTTCTGTCCGAAAAAGAAAACAAGCTGCGAAAAACGCAGCCTGCACCTATCCCTTTGCTTATTTCCAGGCAAACTCCGGGGAGGAAAAACCCGGCAGGACGCACCGACGCGCCTGCTTGCAAAAACGCCCGTCAAATCCCAGTGCAGCAAGGCGCCGCGGCATACCCTTCCCCTCCTTTGCATCGATGATTCCATGATAAACGATTCGATACCAAAATGCAAGTGCTGATAGAATTTCCCTTCAAAGATTGGCTTTGCGATGCATTGAGCACAAAACTTTCTGCCAATCTTTGGTCAAATATACAAGTCTTATGGCATTTGTCCCAACAATATCAGACAGACACCCAACAGAACCGGCTGGTGAACCAGGTAAACCGGCAGGGTATGTCTCCCCGCCGCCGCAAGCAGCGGAACCCGCAGAGCCAGCAGTCGCCCCTCCTCCCTTCTCCGCAGCAGGGCAAAGAGGAAGCCTCCGCACAAAAACAGAAAATACCACGGCAACAGCGGAAAATAATCGGAGGAATAGAAACCCGGTCCGTAGATGCCCAAAGGAGCCAGCAGGTTCCCCGATACCCCCTGCGGATCAAAAATCTGCACCCCGAACAACCGCCCGGCCGACAGCCAGTAGCTGCCCCAGAAGAGGAGAAAACTGCCCACCGCCCCCGCGCAGGGCGGAATTCGGCTGAGATACGGCCGCAGCAAGGCGGTCAGCAGCATGGCGCAGCCCAATAGATGCAGTACCCCAAAGATGATCCGCTGCTGCGGCATCACCGCCAGGGTCACTGCGGTCAGCAGCATTCCGCAACAGAACACCACCGCGCCCCGCCGCGCCGGATGCCGGCTCAGCGAAAATGAAGCGCCTGAGACGAGGATGAAGGTCCAACAGATCGCCTGCTGCCAGCAAAAGCCGGAGCGGCCGTCCATAAAGGAGAGGGGCAGACGGTAGAGATACCGCAGGTCATAACAAAAATGATACCCAATCATATTGACCAAAGCGAGGCCCCGCAGAGAATCGAGGGTGTGATACCGCATCGGACAGGTTCCTTTCCCGTGTTTTGCTTTATTTCTATTGTACCAGCTTCCCGCGCCCGGTTCAACGTCCGAAATAAACCCACGCCGGCGCCTGTTGCAAAAAGTTGATGAACACATTACAATTAAAAAAAGGACAATTCCAACAGAAGCAGGAGGACATCCATGACAAAGCAATCCAACCCGAAACCGGTTACCCCCTCTGTGCAGCGAAGCGGACGAGAAATTTTCTGCCGGTATCTGCTGTTTATCGTCAGTTTGTTTTTTATGGCGCTCGGCGTCGCGATCACCCGGCGGGGAGAGCTCGGTGTTTCCCCCATCTCGTCGGTCGCCAACGTGATGAGCCTGAAATATGCTTCAGTCTCACTGGGCAGCTGGCTGGTCATCTGGAACTGTATCCTGATTTTGGGACAGATTCTGCTCCTGCGAAGAAATTTCAGCAAAATTCAACTGCTGCAGCTCCCCTTGTCCCTGCTGTTCGGTTATTTCACCGACTGGGGAACACGCGCCGTCGCCGCCCTGCCGGTAACCAGCTACCTGACTCAGCTGCTTCTGGTGGCGGCAGGAACCGTCGTGCTTGGGTTTGGCGTCTCCCTCTCGGTGATCGCCGACGTCATCATGAACTCCGGCGAGGCGTTTGTCAAAGCCCTCTCGGACCTGATCCGCCGGGACTTCTCGTCGGTCAAGATTGTCTTTGACCTTTCCTGTGTCGTTCTGTCGCTGCTGCTCTCCCTGACCTTTTTTGACGGATCCATCCTGGGAACCCGGGAGGGAACACTCATCGCCGCCCTCTGCACCGGGCTGGTGGTCAAGCTCCTTTCCCCGCTTCTCTCCCCT
>CASEBP010000148.1 GCA_949285275.1 uncultured Oscillospiraceae bacterium
ATCATCGCAAGCCCGACCCGTTATATTCAGGGAAAGGGCGAACTGAAAAATCTCTGCCAACATGCTGAGCGTCTCGGTGACAAGCTCTTCATCCTCACCAGCAAATCCGGCCGCGGCCGTGTAGAGCCCGCCATCGCCGAGGGAATGGCTTCCACCGGCTGCACGGTCCGCTATGAAGTTTTCAACGGGGAGTGCTGTGACACCGAAATCAACCGCCTCAAGGAGCTTTATCTCTCCTCCGGCTGCAACCTGATCGTCGGTATCGGCGGCGGAAAGATTCACGACACCTCCAAGGCGATCGGCTACTACACCAAGACCCCGGTAGTTATCGTGCCGACCATCGCCTCAACTGATGCCCCCTGCTCCGCCCTCTCGGTCATCTACACCGACGATGGAGTGTTTGACCGCTATCTCTTCCTGCCCGCCAGCCCCAACATGGTACTGGTGGATACCGACGTTGTGAGCAAGGCGCCGCTTCGCCTGCTGGTTTCCGGTATGGGCGACGCGCTGGCTACCTACTTTGAGGCGCGTGCCTGCCAGCGCTCCAATGCCACCAACTGCGTCGGCGGCAAGACCACGCTGGCTGCCATGCAGCTGGCCCGTCTGTGCTATGACACGCTGCTTGCCGACGGAGTCAAGGCGGCGCTCGCCGTTCAGAACAAGGTCTGCACCCGTGCGGTGGAGAACATCATCGAAGCGAACACCTATCTCTCGGGAATCGGTTTTGAGAGCGGCGGTCTCGCCGGCGCTCACGCCATTCACAATGGCCTGACCGCTCTGGAGGAAACCCACGCCCTCTATCACGGAGAAAAGGTTGCCTTTGGAACGCTGGTTCAGCTGGTTCTGGAAAACGCTCCCGAGGAGGAGATCGACGAAGTCATCAGCTTCTGCATGGCGGTGGGTCTGCCCACCACCCTTGCCGACCTCGGCGTAAAGGAGCCCGACGCCAAGCGCCTGATGGAGGTCGCGACGCTGGCGGCTGCCCCGGGAGATACGCTGGGTAACATGCCGTTTGAGGTCACCCCTGAGACGGTTTACGCCGCGATTCTGGCAGCCGATGCAATCGGAACCTACTACAAGGAAGAAGAATAATCCCGTTTTGACGCAACCTGCCCCCGGCTTTCCAACCGAAAGCCGGGGGCAGGTTTTATCAACAAAAACGCAGGATCCCCTGTCGAAGGAATCCTGCGTCCAACTGCCGAGCGCTGCCGCTCAGATCGAGATATCGTTGGCCACCCGGTAAAGATCCATGTCGATCCCCTTGTGCATCGCCAGCGCCTCTTCAATATCCAGATCGACCACCTTGCCGGCGCGATAGACCACAACCCGTTTGCCGATGCCCTGCTCGATCAGTTCCACCGCGCGGTGTCCCATCTGGCTGGCCAGCACCCGCTCTTTGGCCGTGGGGCTTCCGCCGCGCTGTACATAGCCGAGAACGACGGCGTTGGTCTCGATACCGGTCAGATTTTCAATCTGCTCGGCAATGGACGGCGCATGGCCAACTCCCTCCGCCACCATTACGATAAAGTTCTGCTTGCCCTGCCGCAGCGAGGAAACCATCTTGGCCACAACATCCCGTTCGATGGTGAATTCGATCTCCGGCACCAGCACCGCCAGCGCGCCGCAGGCAATGCCCGAATGCAACGCAATGTGTCCCGCGTGCCTTCCCATGACCTCGATGACCGAGCAGCGGTCGTGAGACTGGGAGGTATCCCGAACCCGGTCGACCATCTGAACCACCGTATTGATCGCGGTGTCAAAACCAATCGTGTAATCGGAAGCCGAGATATCATTGTCGATCGTTCCCGGCAATCCAATGCAGGGCAGCCCCTCCCGGCAGAGATCGAGCGCGCCGCGGAAGGTACCATCTCCTCCGATGGTCACCAGCGCATCGATGCCGGCCTTGCGGCAGTTCTCCACCGCTTTTTTGATATTGCGCTGTTCAGCGAACTCGGGGCAGCGGGAGGAATAGAGCACCGTACCGCCGCGCTGCAGAATATCGCTGACGCTCCGCAGGTTCATATCGTCCATATCGTTGGCCAGCAGGCCTGCGTAGCCACGCCGGATTCCCACTACGGAAAAGCCGCGATTGATTCCCATGCGGACAACGGCACGCACAGCCGCGTTCATTCCCGGCGCATCGCCGCCGCTCGTCAGAACGCCAATCGTTTTGCGATCTTTACTCATAATACTGTTTCCTCCAATTCTCCAGACGGCTATGCGGAAATCGGTTTCGCATCACGGCATCGCATCTCCGTCACGATTCAACCAAAGCTACATTATCTTCCCCGAGTTCCTCCTTCAGAACCCGCAACAACACATTGCAGACGCTGACCCAGAGGGTTCTCGGTGCAAGGACCAGTTGTTTTTCCTGCTCAAAGTATACATAGACAGGGGTATTCCCGTCAAATACCAGGAGATATTTTTGTGACTTGTTCCATTTTGGCGAAGTTCTGTCGCTTATTTTTAGATATAATCCCGGCCGTTTTGTCTTTTTCTTATTTGGGGGCGGATCGGCCTGTGCCGTTGCGGGCGCTGCATCGCGTGCCCCGCCAAAAGAATCCGGCTTCCCGATTTTCTCCCCACACTCGGCCAACGGCTGTGCCTCGGTCAGCCGCAGTTTCGGCTCCTCGTCCTCCCGGCAGGAGAGCCGGCCGGACAGCAGCAGCACCTGATCCTCCTCAAGCAGCGTGCGGTAACGGGACAGCACATTGGGAAAGGCCAGAACTTCGATCGAGCCGCTCTGGTCTTCGGCGGTCAGATAGGCCATCGTATCTCCTTTTTTGGTGACTGTCAGCTTCTTCTTTTCAATGACCGCCGCAATCGTCACCGCTGCATCATCCCCATAGCGGCCCAGATGCTCCTCTCCATCCTCCAGCAGATCGCCGACCGATGTAACCGAAAGATGGCTGATCAACTCCTGATAATCCTCCAGCGGATGACCGGATACATAGTAACCGATCGACTCCTTCTCCATTTTGAGCAGCTGAGAGCGTTCAAACTCCGCCAGATCTGCGACGGCGGTATGCGACGCAGGCCCTTCCCCGGAAGCGGCCTCAAACAGATTGAGCTGTCCGGCCAAATTGCTGCGCTGCACCTGTTCGACGTCGGCCAGGATCCCGTCCGAAGCGGACAGCATGGCCCGGCGGGTCGACCCAAAACAGTCACAGGCGCCGCATCGGATCAGCGTTTCCAACGACTTGCGCCGCAGATCCGCGTCATACATCCGGCTGCACAGGTCATACAGATCGCGGTAGGGCCCGTCCTGCTCCCGCTTTTCAATCAGCGAACGTACAATCGTCCGCCCCAGATTCTTCACCGCCAGCAGACCGAACCGGATCCGCCTGTTTCCCACAGCGGCGAAGCCCTCGATGCTCTCGTTGACATCCGGCGGAAGCAGTGAAATCCCCATCTTGCGGCATTCGTCGATATATGCCACCATCTTGGTGGTGTGGTCCAGTACGCTGGTCAGCAGCGCCGCCATATATTCGGTGGGATAGTGGCATTTCAAATAGGCGGTCTGGTAGGATACATAGGCATAAGCGGCAGCATGCGACTTATTGAACGCATAGGAAGCGAAGGCACTCATCTCATCGAAGATCTCATTGGCGACCGTCTCCGGAACGCCGTTGGCGATGCAGCCTGGACATTCGATGCTGCCATCCTCCCGCTTCATCCCGTAGATAAAATGCTCCCGCTCCTGCTGCATAATCGCATGTTTCTTTTTGCTCATCGCGCGGCGGACCAGATCGGCCCGTCCATAGGAAAAGCCAGCCAGCTCCCGGCAAATCTGCATCACCTGCTCCTGATAGACGATACAGCCATAGGTCACATCGAGAATCCCCGCGAGCTTCGGATGCTTGTAGGTGACCAGGCTGGGATTGTGCCGGTTGCGGATATAGCGGGGTATCGATTCCATCGGCCCAGGTCGGTAGAGGGAGATCACTGCGATGAGGTCCTCGAGGTGCTCTGGTCCCAGCTGGACCAGCACCTGCCGCATCCCGGCCGATTCAAACTGGAAAACTCCCTCGGTCGCCCCGCGGGAAAACATCCGATAGGTCTCCGGATCGTCGAGCGGGATCTCCTCCACCCGAAATTCCGCCTTCTTCTGGCGCACCATCGCCTCACAGTCCGCGATGACCGTCAGGTTGCGGAGCCCCAGAAAATCCATCTTCAGCAGCCCGAGTTCCTCGAGGGTGGTCATCGTAAACTGGGTGACGATTGCACCATCTCCGCTCTGAAGGGGAACGTAGTGTTCAACCGGTTCCTTGGAGATCACAACGCCAGCCGCATGGGTTGAAGCATGGCGCGGCATCCCCTCGATCCGGCGGGCCATCTCAATCAGTTCCCGTGCAGCGGGATCCTCGTCATAGACCTTTTTAAACTCCTTGGAGGAGGAAAGCGCCCGGTCGAGGGTAATCCCCAGCTCCATCGGCACCAGCTTGGCGACCCGATCGACCTGCTGGTATCCCATCCCCAACGCACGCCCGGTATCCCGCAGCGCCGCCCGGGCAGCCATCGTCCCAAAGGTAATGATCTGTGCAACATGGTCGGCGCCATAGCGGTTGACCACATAATCGATAACCTCACCGCGCCGCACATAGCAGAAATCGATATCAAAATCCGGCATACTCACCCGCTCCGGGTTGAGAAACCGCTCAAAAATCAGGTGATAGCGCATCGGATCAATCCCGGTAATCCCGATACAGTAGGCCGCCAGACTGCCGGCGCCCGATCCCCGTCCCGGTCCGACCGGAATTCCCTTGCTCTTCGCATAGGCAACAAAATCGTGGACGATGAGATAGTAGTCGACATATCCCATCTTCTCGATCACCGAAAGCTCATACTCCAGCCGGTCGACCACTTCAGCGGCCGGCTGCTCCCCATAATGCCGGTGCAGCCCTTCATAGCAGCGGCGTCGAAAATATTCGGTGTTATCCTGTCCGTCGGGCGCGATGAACTGCGGCAGCTTGAGCTCCCCGAAGGTAAACTCCAGATTGCACCGCTGTGCAATCTCCCAGGTGGTATCGAGGGCCTTCTCCAGCCCGGGCAATGCCTGCGCCATCTCCTCGCGTGACTTGACATAAAACTCCTCGGTTGCAAATTCCATGCTCGGATTTTCGACCGTCGTATTGGTCTGGATACAGGTCAGCACATGCTGCATCCGGCTGTCCTCCCGGGTGATATAGTGGCAATCGTTGGTCGCCACCAGACCCACCCCGATCTCAGAGGCCAGCCGGCGCAGCTGCGGCAAGATCCGTTTCTGTTCCTCGATCCCGTGGTTCTGAACCTCGATGTAGTAGTTTTCCGGTCCGAAGATCGCGCGGTATCGCAGCGCCGCCTCCTTTGCCCCCTCGTAGTCCCCCGCGACCAGAAGGCGGGGAATCTGCCCGGAAAGGCAGGCCGACAGGGCAATCAGCCCCTCAGATTTCCGGGACAGCAATTCCAGGTCGACCCGCGGCTTCTGATAAAAGCCCTCGATCGACCCGCGGCTGACCAGAGAAATCAGATTTTCATACCCGGTCATATTCTTGCAGAGCAAAACAAGATGATGCGGGGAGGAATCGATCCGATAGACCCGATCCTGCATCGTGCGGGGCGCCACATATACCTCGCAGCCGATGATCGGCTTAACGCCGACTTCCCGGGCCTTTTTATAGAAATCGATCACTCCATACATCACCCCATGATCGGTGATCGCCATCGCAGGCTGTCCAAGCTCCTTGGCCCGTGAAAGCACCCGATCGATCCGGCAGGCTCCGTCAAGCAGACTGTACTCCGTATGAAGATGAAGATGAACAAACGGATTCATTCCGGCCTCTCCTCCTCCCGCAGGCGGGCGGCCGCCTGGGCGATCTGCCGCAGGCGGTGATTGACTGCCGAACGGCTCAGCGAGGCACAGGCGGAAAGTTCAGACAATGAAGCATCCGGATGCGCCTCCCGCAGCCGGGCAATCGCCTGCGCCGCAGCGGGCAGTGACTCCAAAGCCCCCGATTCCCGCAGCAGTGCAATATCGGCGAGCTGCTGGGTACAGGCCCGCACCATCTTGTCAATGTTGGCAGTCTCACAGTTCGTTGCGCGGTTGGCGCGGTTTCGCAGGTCCTTATAAACCTTGGTCTCCATCAGCTCCAGTGAACAGTGGGGTGCTCCCATCATGGTCAGCAGATCCTCGATCTGCTCGCTCTCCTTAAAATAGAGCACCGTTTCTCCCCGGCGCTGCGAAGATTTCGGAGGATACCCCGCCAGACTCAGTTCCTCAAACAGCAGATCGGCCAGATCCTCCGATGGCGGCAAAAATTCAAGGTGGTAGCTTTTGACCGGCTCGCTGGCCGTTCCGCAGACCAAAAACACCCCCGCCAGAAAAGCCGGAAACCCCTCCCCGCCAATCAGTCCGCGGTTGGGCTGCCCCTCGGCATGTCCAAAGGAGTCAAGCAGCCTTTGGCAGAGCGCAGGCTGAGTCAATTCCATCGTATAAAGCGGCAGCCCCCGCGGCGCCGTCTGCTCAGAAAAGGGGATTCTCTCCCCCAACCGTTCCCGAATCGCCCATCCGCAGAGTTTGGAAACCGACCGGTGTTCGGTCGCGACCGAGACCGCCTGTTCGCCAAACTGCCGTCCAAACAGCAAAAGGCCATAGCAGAAGGCCGAATAATACGGCTTTCTGGATGGCCTGCCCTGAAAAATTTCCTCTTTAATCCGTGCTGCAAAGGACAATCTGATCTCCCCTGACATCCGGCATATTACCGCTGTGCGTCGCGGTGAACCAGTGCGACCTGCTCCCCCTGGCTGATCAGGCCTTCCGCCATCCGGCGGGCAAAGGAAACCGAGCGGTGATGTCCGCCGGTGCAGCCAAACGCAATAACCAGACTGCTTTTCCCCTCCCGCTTGTACAGCGGCAGCGAATAGGTCAACAGATCGCTGATCTTCTGATACAGATGGTTCGATTCCTCAAAGGAAAACACATAGTCATAAACTGCGGCATCACAGCCGGTCAGGCCGCGCAGTGCGGGGATGTAAAACGGGTTCGGGAGGCACCGCACGTCGAACAGCAGATCAGCGTCAGCGGGGATCCCATGCTTAAACCCGAAGGAAAGGATCGTGATCTTCATCACGGCCTTCCCGGTGTCGGAAAACAGGGCAGTGATCCGCTCCCGGAGCTGCGGCGCGCTCAGATTGGAGGTGTCGATCAGGTAGTCGGCGATCTCCCGCACGGGGGCAAGCAGCCTTCGTTCCTCCACCAGTGCCTGCGCCACGGTATAGATCTCGCCGCCCACCAGGGGATGAGGGCGCCGCGTCTCCTTATAGCGGCGCAGCACCGCATCATCTGCCGCATCAAGGTAGAGAATCTGGACCGAATAGCCGGAATCCCGGATCCGCCGGATCTCCTCCACCACGCTGCCAGAATAGGCGATGCTGCGTACATCCAATACGGCGGCAAAGGGGCCGTCATGTCCGGGGTCACGGCCACGCCGGAGAAAATCGATCAGCAGATCGGCCGGAATATTGTCGAAACAGACATATCCGATGTCCTCCAGCGTATGAACCGCCTGCGATTTTCCCGCACCGGACAACCCGGTCACAACCAACAGCTGCACCCCATATTCCCCCTCTTGCGCGCTCATTTCAGGATCTGAATCTCCGGCTCCAGCAGAATCCCGGTCTGCCGCAGCACCTCTTCCTGGACCTGCCGCAGCAGGGCAAGGACATCATGGGCGGTCGCGCCTCCGGTATTGATAACAAAACCGGCATGTTTCTCGCTGACCTGCGCCCCACCGACGGTCAGCCCCTTCAGGCCGCAGGAATCGATCAGCGCCGCGGCAAAGGCCCCCTTCGGCCGTTTAAATGCGCTGCCCGCGCTGGGATAATCGAGCGGCTGCTTTTCCATCCGCTTCTGCAGAATCTCCGCCATCCTCGCATCGATCGTCTCAGGAGAGCCGGGAAAAAGAGAAAACACTGCTGAGCTGACAATCTCTCCTGCGACAAACCGGCTGGTCCGATAGCCGAACTGCGCCTCCTGAGCCGAGACGGAAAATGCCTTTCCGTCAGTGGTCAAACCGTCGACCGCCGTGACAACATCCTTGATTTCCCCGCCGTAAGCACCTGCATTCATCCGCACCGCGCCGCCGACGCTGCCTGGAATCCCCCATGCGAATTCCAGGCCGGTGAGCCCCTCCTGTTGGGCGAACCGGCAAAGCTGGGACAGCGTTGCTCCCGCCTCGGCAATCAGCGTATTTCCCCGACGGGTGATTCGGCTCATGGAAGCACCAAATGCCACCACCGCCCCACGTATTCCTTCATCCGGGACCAACAGATTGCTCCCATTGCCCATCACAAGGGCCGGGACTCCAAACCGGCGGCAGGCATCAAGCAGTTGTGCCGTTTGACGGGGGCTGTCGGGGGTAACAAAGAGTTCCGCCGGTCCCCCGATCCGAAAAGAAGTGTGCAGCCGCAGCGGCTCCTCGCAGCGATAGCGGCAGCCAGCGGCATCGAGAGTCTGTTTGAGACGTTCGATCGGATTCATCGCCATCTCTCCCTTTTCTCAAAATTATTGCCAGTAGCTGTGAAGCTCCGGCGTCACCTGGGGCGGAAGATCCTCCTCCGGCATTCCCAGGCTCTTCATCAGCGCATGCGGCGCACTGTAGCCCAGCTTTTTGAGCCGCAGATTCATCGTCGCTGCTTCAATGATGACCGACAGGTTTCGTCCCGGCTTGACCGGCACGGTGACGCAGGGGATCGGGATCCCCAGAATATCCATCTGCGGGTTGTCGACCCCCAGGCGGTCATACGCCTTGTTTTCATCCCAAAGCTCCAGCTGGACGATCATCAGGATCCGCTCGGCGATCTTGACCGCACGCATCCCATACATCCTTCGGGCATTGATAACGCCAATCCCCCGCAGCTCCATGAAGTGCCGGATATTTTCCGGTGAGGTCCCAACCAGCGTATGGGCGTTGATCCGGCGAATTTCCACTGCGTCGTCCGCCACCAGACGATGCCCGCGGGCAATCAGTTCGACTGCCGTCTCGCTCTTACCCACGCCGCTGTCGCCGAGGATCAGCACCCCGTCGCCGTAAATCTCCATCAGCACCCCGTGGCGGGTGATTCGGGGACCTAGGTCAACATTGAGCTGGGCGATCAGCGCCGACATGAAATCGCAGGTATTCTCTGACGTACGCAGCAGCGGAACGTTTTCATGCCGGGCCGCTTCAAGCAGCATCGGCGGAATCTCCAGAGAGCGGGTAACGATCATGACCGGCGGCTGCAGCGCACAAAGCCGTTCACACCGCTCCATTGCCATTCCCGGATCAAGCAAATGGATATAGCTGATCTCACTTTTTCCGAAAATCTGAACGCGATGGTGATCAAACACATCGAAAAATCCCGCCAGCTGAAGCCCCGGCCGGTTGACATCGGTACTGGACACCCGGATTTCCTCCGCCGGGCCGGGTAAAAAGATCGTCTCGAGTTTGAAATCCTGGATCATTTTTGCCAAGGAAATATCGAATTTACTGGTCATTCTACCACACCCGCTCTCATCATTTGTACGGTTGCTTCTATTATACTAGAAGGTGCCTGTAATTTCAAACAGAGATTCTCCCTAGCGCCGTCAACCGCAGGCCCGACGGCCCCGCTTGCAGCAGCGGAGCAAATATGATATGCTGAAGGTATTCCAGGTATGAGGTCAGACCAGAGAAAGGCTGCCGGTCAAGCGATCCCCTTTTGGAAAGGAGCGTTGCCCTGTGAAAATCTTCCGCAGAACGATCTCCGTCATCCTCGCCGCCCTGCTGCTGGGCGCTCAAACCGTCTATGCCAATATGGCCGCCCCCGATGCCGCAGACATCGGATCGGCGATTACCTTCGAGAAAAACGACGCCGTCTCGGTGCAGTCCGAGGTGCTGAATCTCACGGTCCACGGCTCGCAGGCGGAAATCTCCGCCACCTACCGGATGAAAAACATGACCGGCCAAACGGTTTTGATCGAGCCGATGTTTCTCTCCCCCAACATGGAGTACAGCGGCGTCAAAATCACCGTCGACGGCCTTGACACGCCGTTTGATGCAAAGAGCTATGCTCTCACCTACGGAACCGAAATCCAGACCGACGGCTGGAAATATGCCGTGCTCACCGATCCACAGATCGCTGCGGGGGACCAGACGCCGACGGTCGACACCGTATCCTTTGCAATGGAATTTGAGCCGGGTGAAGAATATGACGTCACCGTCTCCTACATCTACCGCCTCGGCGGATATCCGGACTACGACTTTAACGTCAAGCGGGGAGAAATTTTCTACTACCTTGCACCGGCGGCGATGTGGAACGGCTTTTCCGATCTGACTATCAATCTGACCCTCGACAAGGATATGCCCGTCATCAAAAGCAGCAGCGTTCCCTTCCAGAAAACCGGCACCCGCACCTACCAATACCGATCCGACACCCTCCCGGATGGGAATCTCGAGATCGTAATCGACGAAAACTGGTGGCAAAATCTGTTGAGCACGCTGAGAAGCCCCTACCTGCCCTTTACACTGCTTCTGTTTTCTCCCCTTCTGCTGATCGCAGCCATCATCCTCATCCTGGTGCTTTGGCGCATCCGCAAGCGCAGGCGGAAACAGCCGTCGTAAAAAGGGCCTGGCCGGCACAAAAGGCTGCAGATAAATCCCAACGGCTGTTCCCGCCGGGAGCGGCCGTTTTGCTGTGTACCAAGACTCTTCCGTCCTCGCCGCCGGCAGGAATCCCGTTTTCTTTTCGCAAAGAAATCTTCCCCGGTCAAATATCCCCTATGCTTTTCCGGGTGGTTTGTGTTATACTGGGGAAGACTCCAACCGTAAAAACGAACCAGGAGGATCGTTCATGAGAAT
>CASEBP010000149.1 GCA_949285275.1 uncultured Oscillospiraceae bacterium
CACTGCCAGGAGTAGTCAAAGTAGGCCGAGAAGCCGGCCTCCCTGCAGCGCTTCTCATAGACGGCCCGCCACGCCGGATCGTCGATGTTCTCCGGCTCATAGTTGGCGGTATCCATATAGTTGACACCGCAGGCCAGGCAGGCGTCCATGATGGTCAGATCCTGATACGGCAGGGCAATGTTCATCACCAGATCGGGCTGATAGGAGCGGATCAGGGCGATCACCTCATCGGTATGGTCCGCGTCGACCTGCGCTGTGGTGATCCGGGTCTTGGTTTTGGGGGCCAGACGGGCAGCCAGCTCGTCGCACTTGGACTTGGTGCGGCTGGCGATGCAGAGATCGGTGAAGACCTCGCTGACCTGGCAGCACTTCTGAATGGCGACCGAAGCGACCCCGCCGCAGCCAATGACTAACACTCTGCTCATGATAAAACCCCTTTCTATCGTCCGGTTGGACCTTTCTCAGATTCCTTTTTTCAACAGCGCCAGCAGCAGTTCGCGCAGCACCTTGCAGGCCGTCGCAGTGGAAACGCCCGACGCATCGAGCATCGGCGCCAGCTCATTGAGGTCTGCCATCACGACACGGCCGCGGCAGACGGTCAGGATTGCCCCGAGCAGCGCGGGGAAGGTCACACCGCCCGCCTCGGGGGTTCCGGTGCCGGGGAAGCAGGAGGGATCCAGGCAGTCGAGATCGACGGTCAGATACAGCGGGACATCCTCCGCCGCCAGCCGCTCCATCAGCGCCTCCAGCCCCGAAAAATCAAACGGGTGCAGGTCGGTGTGCGCGCCTGCGAAGGAAAACTCCTCCCGGTCCCCGCTGCGGATACAGAACTGATGGATCCGGCCGTCCCCCACCCGGTCGTGGCAGCGGCGCAGCACGCAGGCGTGGCTCAGCGCAGCGCCCAGATAGTCGTCCCGCAGGTCGGCATGGGCGTCAAAGTGGATGATGTGCAGATCGGGCCAGCGCCGCAGCGCCGCCCGGACCCCTGCCAGCGTCACCAGATGCTCTCCGCCGATCAGCAGCGGAAGCTTCCCGTCCGAAAGGATCTGCTCCGCCCGCCCCTCGATGTCGGCCAGCGCCGATTCGGCGCTTCCGAAGCAAAGCTCCAGATCCCCGCTGTCAAAGACGGCGTAATCGGTCAGATCCGCGTCCTGGTAAGGGCTGTAGGTCTCGAGGCCGAAGCTCTCGTGCCGGATGGCCGCCGGGCCAAACCGCGCCCCCGGCCGGAAGCTGGTGGTCGAATCGAACGGCGCGCCGAACAGCACGATTCGCGCCGCATCGTAGGCGCTGTCACAGCCGATGAAGGTTTCGATGTTCGGTTTCATCACGGCTCCACCTCCCGAAGCATCTCCTCGAGGAAGGCGGGCAGATAAAACGCCCCCACATGCAGGCGGGTGGTGTAGTAGCGGGTGTGCAGCCCCAGGCTGTTCCAGCGCGCCGCATTCAGATCGTCGATCGGATGGTAGCGCTTGCTCGCAAAACCAAACAGCCAGTATCCGGCCGCATAGGTGGGGATGTGGGCCTGATAAACCCGGCTGACCGGGAAGGTGTTGGCAATCCGCTTGTGGCTGCGCTGCATCGCGTTGGCGTCCTCGGTGTAGAACGGGCTGCCCTGCTGGTTGACCATAAGGCCGTCCTCATGCAGCGCCTTGTAGCAGTTGCCGTAGAACTCCCGGGTAAAAAGCCCCTCCGACGGCCCGAACGGATCGTTGGAATCCACGATGATCAGATCGTACTGGTTCTCACAGCGCCGGATATACTTCAGCGCGTTCTCGTAAAACAGGTTGACCCGCGGATCTCCCAGCCGGCAGGCGTTGGTCGGCAGGTACTGCCGGCAGGCGTCGACCACCATCTCGTCCATCTCCACCAGGTCGATCCGCTCCACCTGGTTGTAGCGGGTGAGCTCCCGGACGACTCCGCCGTCCCCTGCGCCGATGACCAGCACCGTCCGCACCCCGGGATGCACCGCCATCGGGACATGGGTGATCATCTCGTCATAGATGAACTCGTCCCGCTCGGTCAGCATGATGTTGCCGTCGAGGGTCAGCACCCGGCCGAACTCCGCTGTATCCAGGATGTCGATCTGCTGGTAGTCGCTCTGCTTGGAATAGAGCTGCCGGATCACCCGCAGACTGAGCTTGACGTCCGGGGTATGATGCTCGCTGAACCAAAGCTCCATAGCGTTCTCCTTTTGCGGTGTTATTTGAGCACATTGAGGGACTGGATCGACGGATCCTCCGGGCCGGTCAGCTGGCATCCTTTGGCCCGCGCATAGCGGATATACTGCAGGATCTCGTCGGTGATCCGCTCGCCCGGCGCCAGAATCGGGATCCCCGGAGGGTAGCACATGACAAACTCACTGCAGACCCGTCCTTCGGTCTGCTCCAGCGGCAGGCTCTCCTTCTCGGCGTAGAATGCCTCCTGCGGGCTGGCCGAAACGATCGGTTCGATATATTCCTGGGAAAGCAGGCCGGACGGGCTTTTCTTGAAGCGGCGCCGGATCTCGGCCAGCGCGCTGACCAGCCGCTCGATCTCCTGGATACGGTCGCCGATCGACAGATAGGCCAGGATATTTCCCAGATCGCCGAATTCAATCTGGATGTCGTAGTCGTCGCGCAGCGCGTCATAGACCTCGATGCCGGCCAGGCCGATATCCAGCGTATGAACGCTCAGCTTGGTCGAGTCAAAATCAAAGATCGCGTTGTGGTCGATCAGCTCCCGGCCGAAGGCGTAGTAGTCGCCAATCGCGTTGATCTCGCTGCGCGCATACTCCGCCATCTCCCGCACCTGCTGGAAAATCTGCCGGCCGCGCAGCGCAAGGTTGCGCCGGGAGATATCCAGGCTCGACATCAGCAGATAGCTCCCGGAGGTGGTCTGGGTCAGGTTGATGATCTGCCGCACATGCCCGGCGTGGACCCCCGGCCCGATCAGCAGAAAGCTCGACTGGGTCAGGCTGCCTCCGCTCTTGTGCATCGAAACCGCCGCCATATCGGCGCCGGCCGCCATCGCCGCGACCGGAAGCCCCTCCCCAAAATAAAAGTGGGTCCCATGCGCCTCATCGGCCAGGCAGAGCATCCCCGCCCGGTGGGCCATTTCAACGATCGCCCGCAGGTCGGAGCAAATCCCGTAATAGGTCGGATTGTTGACCAGAACCGCCACCGCATTGGGGTGCTCGGCAATCGCCTTTTCCACCTGCTCCCGCTTCATCCCCAGCGAAATGCCCAGCTGCCGGTCCACCTCGGGATTGACGTAAACCGGGATAGCGCCGCAGAGCACCAGCGCGTTGATCACGCTGCGATGGACATTGCGGGGCAGGATGATTTCGTCCCCCCGCTTGCAGGCGGTCAGCACCATGCTTTGCACCGCGCTGGTCGTCCCGCCCACCATCAGGAACGCCTCCTGCGCCCCAAACGCATCGGCCGCCAGCTTTTCGGCCTCACGAATTACCGAGACGGGATGGCACAGGTTGTCCAGCGGCTTCATGCTGTTGACATCGACGCCGATACACCGCTGCCCCAGGAATTCGGTCAATTCCGGATTGCCGCGTCCGCGCTTGTGGCCGGGCACGTCGAACGGGACCACCCGCATCTGCCGGAACCGCTCCAGCGCCTCGTGGATCGGCGCGCGACTCTGGTCAAGCTTCATTCTTCTCTTCCCCCGTTTCCCCCATCCCTTTTTGCATAAAAAAAGACACAGGACAGTTCATGGCGTCCATGCGCTGTCTTGTGTTCACCCTGCAAATCATTGGAGTGCGCCCCCGGAGCGAAAACCCGGCACATCCGCTGTGCCTGCGTTTTCTCCGACCAACACGGCTCCTGTTTTTGACTAGATGCGGAAAATGTCAGAGTCTATATAGCAATCATACTTTTACTACTCTTATTGACCGTTTCACAAGCCAGCGGCAAGCGCTGTTTTGGTTTTAAGAAACCAACTTATAAAATTTGAGCTTTTAACTCAATCAATAAGGCAACCGAAGTTACCAATCGGCAGTGGACCCGGCTGTCCGTATGGCCTTGACTCCGCCCGGAGTGGTCCAGAATAATTGCTTTGGAAAGACTCTGAAATTCAAATTCTCCCAAACTATCAACATTATATCATGTCCGCGAAATTTGTCAAGCAAAACCCCGGCCCTGCCCGGCGCGGCGCTTTGTATAATTTCCGTGATTTTTCATAGACTGTCACGAGGTGATATGATGTCGAAAGCAACTCGCTCCTATCTTGTTTTTATCCTTTTCACGCTGGGAGTCGGCGCCCTTTCCGGCCTGTTGACCCGCAGCGGGATGCAGCAGTTCCAGGCGCTCGCGCTCAAGCCGCCGTTGACTTTGCCGCCTGTTGTCTTTCCCATCGTCTGGTCCCTGCTGTACCTGCTTATGGGGATCGGGGCGGCGCGGATCTTTCTTCTGCCCGCTTCGCCGGCCCGGGATCAGGCGCTGCGTCTCTATCTTTTCCAGCTCGCGGTCAATTTTTTCTGGAGCATTCTGTTTTTTTCCTTCGCGCTCTATCTGGCCGCCTTTCTCTGGCTGCTCTTCCTCTGGGCCCTCATCCTGATGATGATCCGTGATTTTTGCCGTCTCGACAGGGCCGCCGGGCTGCTGCAGATCCCCTACCTGCTCTGGGTCACCTTTGCCGGCTACCTCAATCTGGGGGTCTGGATCCTCAACCGCTGAGGACGGGCGGCCGTCAACGCTTTTTCAGACAGCGCAGGGCGGCTGTGCTCCCCATCGCCGCCTCTCCCGGGGCATAAAAAGCGCCGTGCTTTTCGCATGACGCTTTTATCGCGGATTTTCCGCCTTATCTGTCTTTTGTAAGAGCAGTAATAATATCTTCGCACATGTTCCCGATTTCGTTGGTTTCTTCAAAATCATCTCCGGCTTTCCATCCTTTTCCCATTAGACAATCATATACAGGGCCTTCAATAATTTCATCAATCTCTTCTTTGGTATAGTCTCTATCCTCAACGCCGAGGGATTTCATAAATTCCAGTTGTTCTCTGGTCACTGGGAGTCTCATTTTCTCC
>CASEBP010000150.1 GCA_949285275.1 uncultured Oscillospiraceae bacterium
CGCCGCACAGGAGGGCGACACCGTCGTCCTGCAGCAGGATGTGACGGCGGATCAGACCGTTACCATCAACAAATCCATCACGCTGGACCTCAACGGGCGCCAGCTGGGCTACACCGGAGCGACTTCCACCGCCGTATCGGTCACGGGAAGCGGCACCGCCATGACCATTGCGGACCGCAGCGGCGATAACAGCGGCAGCATCTCGGGGCTGACAGGAGCGTGCAAGTATGTGCTCTCTGTCGGATCCGGCGCTTCGGCAACCCTGGCCGGCGGCACCATCACGACGGCAGAAGGGGTCACTGCAACCGAGATTTATACATACAATGCCACCTCCTCCTTTACGATGACCGGCGGAATTCTCCGCAGCCATGACGCCACCCTCTGGTCCGGCAGCGCCAAAGGCATTCAGATCCAGGGCGGCAAGCTGTACGGCAACACAACGCTGGGCAAAAATTTCTACGATTCCAGCACGATGATCGCGGTGCGCGAAGAGGACGGCGGCATCACTGTCCGGTCCAACAGCAACCCGCCGGAGGATTTCCATGTCAAATACGGCAGCATCTTCTACGACTGCTACGGAACCATCGCGGATAACGGCAGCCTCTACGCCGGCTACAAAGATTCCAGCAATGTCTCTACCATCGTTGTCAATGCGGCAGGCTCCGGCGGAGTAAAGACCCAGTTGGTCACTTCCGGGACGATCCGCTTCATCCTCAACGAAGGGGCGTCGATCAGCGCCGGCGTCGGAACCCTCAAGCTCAGCAACAGCTCCGTCATCGTCGAAGGCCCCGGCAGCTTTGATCCGGCGGTCCTTGCGGCGTTTGATCCCACCAAGGAGATCCAGTCCACAACCGAAAGCGGCGTGACCACCTATTTCGACGGCTATCCCCTCTGCCTGCGTACCAGCAACGGGGACTTTGCGTTTATTGCGGATGCCATCAACAACGTTGGCTCCGATGGTCTCATCACCCTGCTCAGGGATTCCAAGCAGGAGAGTCTGGTCGTCCCCGCCGGAAAGGACATCACCCTCGATCTGGGCGGATACACGATGACCCTGACGGACAATGCCGATTCCACCCTGATTCCCGAGGCGGACCGCCTGCTCACCGACACCACGGCGGGCGCGCTCAATCTGGGAACCCTGACCCTGAAACACGGAACGCTGGACACCGCCAAGTCGCAAAATACCCTGTTAAACTATCAGGGCACGCTGACCATTGCGGAGGATGCTTCGATCCAGCACTTCTATGCAAAATATGACAAATGGTGCACCGTCTTAAACATCGGCGGCCACCTCAACAGCGCCGGCACCATCACCAGCGCGGCGAACCACGGCATCCGCACCTTAGGCGGTTCGGTCGACATCACCGGCGGAACCATCTCGGTCCGCACGGAAAGCGCCTATGCGCTTGGCCTCTTTAGCCGCAACTACGACGCCGACAGCGCCAGCGCAACGGTCAACATTTCGGGCGGCCTGCTGGAGACCAAGGGCACCGGCGCCGCTTATGCCATCAGCATCAACGCTATCCGGTCGGGAAAATCGCCCAGCCTGACCATCACCGGCGGCACGCTGAATTCCTATCGCAGCAACATTTACTGGCCGGGCAGCGGCACCCTGACCATCGGTGAGAACGGGAACGGCCCGACCCTCACCAGCACCAACGGCTCCTGCATCGAGCTGTGCGGCGGTACCCTGACGGTCAACGGCGGCACCTTCCGTGCCGGTTCCGGCATCGCGCAGACCGATCCGTCCGCGTTGCTGGCCGAGCTGTACCGGGGCTCCTCCGGCGCAGGCAACGTCGGCGATGCCATCCTGCTGGTTGCCCGGCGCGGCGACGGATACACCACCAGCCCGATCAAGGTGGAGATCCATGACGGTCAGTTCATCAGCACCCCGGGCTATGGCCTGCGGTTCCTCGACTGCAACACCGCCCCGGGCGCGGAGCAGCTGACCCAGGAGGTCAGCGTATCGGTCACCGGCGGCACCTTCTCGGGCGGCGCAGCCGCTGTGGATGCGGAGATGGCCGTTGAGGCGGAGCAGAAATTTATTACCGGCGGAAAGTATATCCTCGGCGGAGTTAACCCTGTCATCCAGTCCTATGTCGAGGACGGCTACTACGCCGTCATCGACGGGAACTACTGGGTGATCGAGGACAGCAGCGGCATTCTCGACGCTGTCCCGAGCGATGCCACCTCCACGGTTGATCCCGATGCTGTTTTCCCCTCCGTCCCCGAAGGGGTGACTCCTCCTTCCCCGGAGCAGGTAACGGAGGCCGTCAATGACTTGGTGGACAATGTGACCAGCAATACTGCCGTCAGCAGCAGCGCCCCCAGCGGGCTGGAGGCTGCCGTGCAGGGGATTGTCGCCCCGCCGCAGGACGGCGTCATCCAGCTCTATCTGGACATCTCGCTGACCGACCTGGAGCTGGAAGCGCAGGCAGGTGAGGATTCCAGCACCGTGCTGGTTCCCACCTCGCTGACCTTTAATGTGGTTCCGATGCAGCAGACGCTTGGTCAAGACGACAGCACACCGATTGAAACACTCAATGGAAGCCGCGTGACCTTCCGCCTTCCGGTTCCGGCGTCGGTGACCTCCACCTATGCCCGGGTGGCGCATGACGGCGACAAGGACCAGTATCTGACCATTCTGAAGGGGGACAACGGACACCAGTATATCCAGCTGAGCGTCACCCACTTCAGCCCCTTTGTTGTCACCTTCACCAATACCAAGCCTTCCACCGGCAGCTCCGGCGGTTCGGGCGGATCGGGCACCAGTGCTTCGCAGAAGGAGTATGACTTCTGGGAGGAGGTTCGCGAGACCATTGAGAAGGCCGGCGCAGGCGATACGGTCAACGCCAACGCCAAGAACTTCACCCGGATGCCCTCGAACGTCATGACCCAGCTGGGCCAGGCGCAGGATGTGACCCTGCGGATCAGCTGGAACGGCGGCGACACCATCGTCATCCCCTCCGCTGCAGCACTGACCCCCGAAACCAACCGCGTCTATTATCCGCTTTCCTATCTGGCGGATATGGAATTTGCGGCCACTGTGCCGTCCACCGAGGCTGGCCAGTCCAGTCAGATCAATTCGGTCAATCCGACCACCGGCGGTGTGTGGGAGGTTGTCGCTCCCGACACGGTGCAGCCGCTGATCTCCGAGACGCTTCAGCCGCAGGCGCCGGTGACCGAGTCCGATCTCGGATCCGACACTGCCGCGGCGGATTCCCCCGTCACGGCCACCGTCACCGCCATCGACAACACCCAGCAGCCCGCTTCCTCCTCTCCGCGCACCGGCATTCTCCCGCTTGCAGCTGCCTCCACGCTGTTTCTGGCGGTTGGATGCGGCGGCTTCTTCCTCTGGCGAAAGAGCCGGACGCACTGAACAACACCCATACGGCAAAGGTCCCCGGACGGAAAATCCATCCGGGGACCTTTTGTCCTTCGCCATGCTGAAAAGGCCTTTGGGATAGCCCTATCCGCTGCAGGCGTTCACTCCTCCACCCACATCGAAGAGGTCCGCAGCAACCCATACAGCGCCGAGTAATCGAAAATCTTCCAACGGGCGATGCCGCCGTCGAACTTCTCTGGCTCTCCGGCATACTCACAGATCCAGGAGGACCCGTCGTACCGCGCCACCAGCATCCAGCCGTCGCTGAGCGGAAGCAGGACGCCGCGGACCTCATTCCAGACAGGCTGGGACAGACAGGGCGTCACCCGAACCCGTTCAAGCTGCTGCATCAGCTCAGCCGGATCACGCGCCTGAAGCCAGCCGAACTCCCCATCCGGCTCGAAATAGAGCATTCTGGATGGAGCTGACAGCTCCACCCGGCTGTTGAGGGGACTGGGCCAAAAGATAACGCCGAGCAGAATCAATCCCGCCGCTATCGCTGCTGCTGTCATCCGAACCAACCGGCCCCGGGCGAACAGGAATGGAATCAACACCGCTATTCCGCTTCCGAGCATTATCGGAAAGCCGAAAGTCACCAGCATGATGCCGCCAATGCGGCCGCCCCAGCCTCCGCTCTGCCAGAAAAGCTCCCCCAGAAGCATCAAAACCGCCGATATCCACGGCAGCACCCAAACTGCCCGGCGAAATCGGGTCAGCCGTCCCAATTCAAGCTGAATCACACCGCTTCCCAGCAACACTGCCATCACCAGGACAAAGATAACACCGTCTTGAAAAAAAGAGGCCGCCAGCTCCTGTGCCGCGGTGTCCAGTCCGGGCAGGAGCAACGCCAGACCAACCAGCAGCAACGGCAGCGACAGCATCCAGACCTTTGGGCGGGTGTCCGCGCCGGAGGATGAATCATGCAGTGCCATTCTTTTCTCTCCTTGTTCCCACAAAGCCAAGCCGCCTCATCTGACTTTATTTTACCTAAACCGTCCCCGCCATGCAAGCAAATCCGTCGATTCCCCCGGATTTTCCCATCACCGAAAAAATCCGGCTTCGGCCCCACTCCCCCAGCTCTGCGATTGCGCTTTCTGCCGCCTTTTGATATGATAAAGGCAGGATCGGAGACACCACACAGATAATCCGCCGGGCGCTATCGCCCAAAAAGGAAGGTGACACCATGAGGGAGGTCGACCCCAAACAGCCCCCCGCGCTCTGGCCTTTGACCTGTGGATGAAGGCGCCAATGCCGATGGTCACCCTGACCAAAACGCTGGATGTGACGCCGCTGGTGAGGGCAAGAAAAAGGTGGGGCTATAAGTTTCATATGCTGCTCTGCTGGTGCATCGGAAAAGCCGCTGCCCAGACCCCCGAGTTCTCCCTGCTACCGGTAGGGGACCGGTTGATTGAATACGACCGTCTCGCCGTCAACACGGTGGTTTTAACCCGCGACGGCGGCATCAGCACCTGCGACATCCCTGTTTCGGCGAATCTCGAATCCTTTAACCGGGACTATCTCACCCTCACCGGCCAGGTGCATGACACCGGAGAACCCTATGAGCTTGGGGAGGCTTACATGGTGATCGGCACCTCCGCACTGACCGGCACCGAGATCGACAGTGCCGTCAATCTCTATGCCGGATTCTACAACAACCCGTTTCTGATCTGGGGAAGATACCGCAGGCGGTGGTTTCGGACCGTTCTGCCAATTTCCTTCCAGTTCCACCACACCCAGATGGACGGTATCCCCGCCGCAGATTTTCTACAGCGTCTGCAGCAGGAGATCGATCAGATTTCCCGCGGCTTCTTTTCGGTACATGCAGGGTAATCCCCCTGCGGTGCCGGACAAACAGGGACAGAACCTATGGCGAATCCCCCGGGTATGACACCGGCGCAATTCCGGAAAGGATCGCCCGACAAAAGGAGATAGGCAGAAGATGACGTTGTGTTCCACCAGTTCTGATGCGCTGCACTGCCCCCGGACGGAAAGCGGGGCCGAACCATCTGGATCGGCCGCCCCTGTGGGGGAAATGGCCGGCGGCGAAAGCGGGAACTGGCCAGAGAGGGATGTCCTGGTCGGATCGCTGCGCCAGAAAGTACAGCTGGATATCTGTCTGCGCCACCGGTTTTATCACATTCCGGCCTACCGAATCAGAGAAAGTGACTTTCCCATCCGCTATGTGGCCCTCTATCAATCCAAACACCTTTTCGGCCCCGCGGCAGGCATTCGCTATTACGGCGAGGTGATTCGCTGTCTTTCGGTGCACCGCGACGAGATTCGGGAGATTCCGAGCAGCCGCACCACCCCCTACTACCGTCTGGAAATCCGGGAGTGGAAATGCCTCGATCCCCCTATCGCCGTCGGCGACAAAGGGATCATCACTGCCATGACCAACTTGTTTTTGCTCCGCCACTGCACCAGGGTGCCGGAACTTTCTATCGGGTCAGAGACGGAATATCGCCTCTATATGGGGCTGATTCACGCCCTGGAAGAGTATCCTGCCAGGCGCATATCCTTTCACCGGCACCTGTCTATCGGATCCTTTTCCCTCTGCCTTGACAACGGGCGGGTCGCGCTGTCCAACGGCACCCAGGTGGCCCTATGCGGCGTCGCCGTTTGCTTGAACGATCCCTATGCAGCCTTTTGCCGCCTTTGGACAACGCTCAAAAAGGGAAAGGGGTTCCCTCAGAAATCACCGTAAAACCGTCGCGGCATCCGAACGGACGGATAAAAGGAAACGGGCGAACGGCATGGAAGCATCCTTCCGGCCGGTTTGCCCGTTTTGTCTATCCGTTGTGCGCGCTCCTGCAAACGCTGCTGCTCCGACGCCGCAGCCTCTATCGCACCGAAGCGCCCATCTCATAGGCCTCTTTCAGTGCAGGATGTCCCTCGATTTCGCCGGGTTGGGTCACCCCGCCGGCAAAAACCGTTCCCGCCAGGCGTACCCCATCAAAGCAGGAGATCCAGCCCTGCAGGCCGGTTACCGCCCCATCCACCGTGCTTTCTGCCTCCTCCGCCGCAGCAGCCAGCAGATAGACCTCCCGAAAACGATAGTCGTCGGAATAGAGCGGATTGGAACGGTCGAGCATTGTTTTCATCTGACCGCACATGCCATAGTAGTAGATCGGGGTAGCAAAAACAAGAATATCGGCGCCAAGCATCCGACCGACGATATCATTTCCGTCATCCCCGACGATACAGCGCCGGGTGCGCTGACAGGTCAGGCAGCCTCGGCAGAATCCGACCGTGTGCTCACGCAGCGCCACCTTTTCCACGATATTTCCCGCCTCGCGGGCACCGCGGATCCACTCGTCGGCCATTCGGTCAGAATTCCCGCCTGCACGCGGGCTGGTGGAGATCACCAGAATGGTTTTGCTCATATCGGTTCCTCCTCGACGATTTTATGAAGTCTCACCATGTCGCCCCGCCGCACCGGACGCAGATCCATTCAGCCCTGTCCAATCCAAAGCGGGCGGCGCTCTCCCGGTTCATTGTAGCACCCGCTTTTGACAAACGCAAATGCCTGCAGCGAATGTCTGGCGATGCCTTTGCGCTCTGGGATATGCAATGGAAATAATCTTTGTGTAATGGCAGGAGCCGCTCTGCAATGCACTCTCTCCAGGAAATCCCCCGCAAAAAACACCGGAGGCCCTATCCGGCCTCCGGCATCCAATCGACATCGGGCCGTCAGCAATTGCCCGTATAAACGTCGCGCAGTTGTTCCCGCGCCACATCGGCCAAACGAAATACCGTCTCCACCGGCGTAGGATTTCGATCGGCCATCCGGTAGCGAGGGAAAAAGCGGGAAACATGCAGCGGAATATCCGGACGAACAGAGGCAAGCCATCCCGACAGGGCCCGGATCTCCTCCTCGCTGTCATTCTCCCCTGGCACAATGAGGGTGGTAACCTCCACATGACAGCGCTCTGCCGCCAGTGCAATCGATCGCTTGACCGTTTTCAGATCCCCGCCGAGCTTGCGGTACCACTCCTCGGTAAAGCCCTTGAGATCGATATTGACCGCGTCAATCCAGGCCAGCAGTTCCCGCCACGGCTTCTCCTCGACGGTGCCGTTGGTCACCAGCACATTCGCCATCCCCGCCTGATGAACCAGCACGGCGCAGTCCCGCACATACTCATACCCCACCAGCGGCTCGTTGTAGGTATATGCCACCCCAATGTTTCCCCGGCCGCGCAGGCTCAATGCCCGCTCTGTCAGCGCCTGAGGGGAAAGCTCCCGGGTGAAAGCCTCCTGTCCTGCCGAGGCGATCTCGGCATTTTGGCAGAAAGGACAACGCAGATTGCAGCCAAAGCTTCCCACCGACAGTACCATCCCGCCGGGATGAAAACGGCGCAGCGGCTTTTTCTCAACCGGATCCAGCGCCATCGCCGTAATCCTGCCATATCCGAGGGGAACCATTTTCCCGTTGAGATTGGCTCTGGCCCGGCAAGCTCCCGTCTGCCCTTCTTCCAGCTCACAGCGGTGAAAACACAGCTCGCACTGCAGCTTCACTGATGCCTCACCACCTGAAAGCGCTCGATGGAATAGGGCTCACCGGGGCGGATGCCGCCCTTTTCCCGGGCGATTTCCAGCTGCTTCTGCGGTGTATCCACCCCATCCAAATCCGGCAGCAGCAGTCCCCTTCGCCTTCCGGCGCAAACGATAACACCATAGCGTCTGGGATCGAGCTGCTGAACCGAATCGACCAGCTCGGGCTTTCCCAGAACGTCTACACTGTATTCCAGGCGGTCCAGCTCATCGGTTTGCACCGGCGGGAACCGGGGATCCCGGGAACAGGCCGAGACGGCGTTTCGGACAATCTCCCAGGCCGCATTCTGCTCAACGGGGGAAATGGTGCCGATACAGCCACGCAGCCGCCCGTCGATTTTCAGTGAGACAAAGGTACCCGCCGCCTGATCGGTGAGCTCAGCCGGCAGGCCATCGGGAAGATGCTGCAGCTCCCGGCCGGTGCGGACATAGGTCTCCAACGACAACCGGGCCAACCGGACCCACGGGTCCTCCCGGGAACGGCGCGCCTCGATTCGGCTGCGCCTCGCCTGCTCGGCACAATGGGCAAAACGGCGCGTCTCATCCTGGCCCGTCACCGGAAACAGCGCCACGGCATATCCCACACCGAAGCTGCCCTCATAGCCAAGCAGCGCGGCGTTCACCGCCAGCCCATCCAGCGCCCCCGCCATGATCTGAAAGGCACGAAGGCCGCATTCCGCCGCCCGCTCGCAGAGGGACGGATCCATCGTAAGGAACTGCAGAAAATCACCGGAAGCCATCGCCCGGGTCACCTCCCGGTCGAAGAGCGGACCCTCCGGAGCAAAGCCGTAGGGGCCATCGGCCTTCAGCTTGTGAGAGAGGTCGCCGCTGGCCAAAAATACCGCCCGGCGGCCCAGCGCCTCCACCGCCTCGGCTACGCACTGCCCCAGCCGGTAGTGCTCCAGTGGAGATGCGCCGGACAGCCCCATCCGTACAATCGGGCAATCCACCCCTGCTTTACGCAGAAAATACAGCGGAACCAGAACGCCGTGGTCAAGCTGGGGATCTTTTTCTCCCAGCGTCCCAGCAGGCAGACCGGCAGCCTGTGCATTCCGGATGATCTCATCCCGCAGCGGAAGATCGTACTGCGCCCGGATCTTCACCTGAGGTGCGCCATAAGCAGCCATCGAACCCGAAGCCCCTTCCCGGGGCGCAATGTGAAAATAATCCCCGTACAGGACAGTGTGCGGCGAAGCCACAATGAGAACCTCGGGATTCCATCGCGCCACCTCATTGGCAGCATCGCGGATGGCGCGATGGATCGCGGGGATCTCCTGTTCCCGGCCCCTTCCCACCTCCGGCAGCAGCAGAGGCGGATGAGGGGTCAAAATTGCACCCAGCATCGGCATATCTCTCACTCCTCCCCACCGATGACAGCTTTCTTCTTTCTTCCGGCGGCTATACCCGCTGCCACAGCAGCAGATTCTTTTCAAAGCGGGCGGCCAGTTTTCCGGTATCCTTGAGCCAGGTCAAATAGGACCGGACGGTGCTCCCCACCAGGACATACTGCTCAAAATTCATGACCAGTTGGTACCGATCAAACAACTTCTGCAGAATATGCTCAAAGCAAACCGGTTCCGCGCAGAGGGAAAGAATATTCCCGGCAATCTCCCACACCTTGTCGATGTTGTACTGCGCGAGCGGCGCAATCTCCGCCGTAGCCTCCGCGTGGGATGGAATGAAGCATCGTGCTGTCATCCTCTTCACCCGCTCCAGCGTCTCGAGATAGGCGGCCACATCGTAGATAAAGCCGATTTGATATTTATCAAGCGTCTCCCTGCTCGACAGGCAGTCCGCCAGAAAAATCACGTCATCCGGCGTCCGAAAGCCCGCCATATCGAAGAAATGGCCGGGAAGCGGGATCAATTCAAACCCTTGCGGCAGAACCTCCTGGGTCAGGGGCTGTGCATCGCTCTCCTGCGCCATCAGAAACTTGTGGCGCAGCTCACTGCCGGGACAGCCGCCGTACAGAAAGGCCGGTTCCAGTATGGGATGTCGGGTAAAATCACATTCGATGCCAGGAGCATAGATGCTGCACCCGGTCTGCGCCTGCAGGTACCTGTTGCCACCGATATGGTCGGCGTTGGAGTGGGTGTTATAGATGGCGGTCAGCCGCCAGCCATTGGCGTCCAGCAGCTGGCGCACCTTGCGGCCTGCATCCTTGTCATTCCCGCTGTCAATCAGACAGACCTCTGTCTCTCCCAGTTTGACCAACCCGATTTTAGCCGGGCTCTGGATATAGTAGCATTGCTGTGAAACCTGGATCAATTCGTACAACATGGGTTCCCCCTTTCTGATAGATTTAGTATAACACCATTCATCCGGCGGGGAAAGCCCGGATTGCTCCACAACCCATCGCGGGAAAAACCGCTGCGGAGATGAGATTCCCCCCCTTCCGTGTGATTTCATCACAGAAAACCTATCTGCATCGGGGTATACTAAAACCAAACCAAGGGAAGGAGCTGACCGATATGGCGGCAATCAATATGAACAGTGAACAATTTCAGCGGATGATGCAGGGGGACAAGCCTGTGCTGGTGGATTTTTGGGCGCCCTGGTGCGGTTACTGCCGCAGAATCGGCCCCGCATACGAGAAAATTGCGGAGGAGTACGGAGATCGCATTCAGGTGGCCAAGATCAACATCGACCAAGAGGCTCAATTGGCTGAGGCGCAGCGGGTAGAGGTGATCCCCACCTTGATCCTGTACCGCAGCGGCAAGGCGGTGGACTCCCTCGTCAATCCGGGATCAAAGGCGGACATCGACCGGTTTATCCGGGACGCTCTGGAAAAATAAGGAGGGGACAAGCATGCAGGAGATCCATGTCTACGATATGATCGTGGTGGGCGGCGGACCCGGCGGCTATACGGCAGCCCTCTACGCCGCCCGGGCGGGATTTGACACGCTGGTGCTCGAAAAGCTCTCGGCCGGCGGACAGATGGCCCTGACAGAAGAAATCGACAACTACCCCGGCTATGAAGACGGGATCGACGGTTTCACGCTGGCGGAAAGGATGCAGCAGCAGGCCCAGCGGTTCGGCGCCAAAACCGAATACGCCCAGGTGGAACGCATGGATCTCACCGCCTCCCCCAAGGTATTGGAAACCAGTGAAGGGGTCTTCTATGCCAGGACGGTGGCGTTGGCTACGGGAGCCAACCCCCGCAAACTGGGACTGGACGGAGAAACCGCCCTCACCGGCCGCGGCGTGGCCTATTGTGCCGCCTGCGACGGGATGCGCTACAAAGGCAAGACGGTCGTGGTGGTGGGGGGAGGAAACTCCGCCGCTGCCGACGCCCTGCTGCTCAGCCGGATCGCCCAAACGGTTATCCTGGTTCACCGCCGGGACACGCTGCGGGCCACCAAGGTCTATCATCAGCCGCTGATGCAGGCGGAAAATGTCGTGTTTCGTTGGAACAACACCGTCACGGAGCTGTTGCACGAGGAAAAATTGACCGGCGTCAAACTCAAGGACAGCCATACCGGCGAAGAGACGGTCATCCCCTGCGACGGCCTGTTCATCAGTGTGGGCAGAACCCCTGCAACCGAACTGGTACAGGGACAGTTGACGCTGGATCGCGACGGCTATGTGGTGGCGGATGAGACGACGACGACCAATCTCCCCGGCGTCTATGCCGTGGGCGACGTCCGGACCAAGCCCCTGCGCCAGGTCGTTACGGCGGTATCCGACGGTGCGGTGGCTGTTCATATGGCGGAACAGTATCTGGCGGAAAACGGCTGAGGCCCGCAATCCCTGCCAAGCAAAATCATCGGCATCTGCCGGCCAAATGTAAAGCGGAATCTTTCCCTCCTTCTGAACGGCCACGAAGATATCGTTGTTTCCCGTTGTCAAGCAGACTATCTCATCCCTTTTCCCTTTGCTGCGGCCTCCCCTTCAAGGGAGGCCGCAGCCTGTTCGACTGCAACAACCTTTTGTCAACCGCCGGAATCTGTGATATAATAGGTGCTGCCGGCCGACCAGGCCGCAATCCCAGAAAGGCGGGACAACAACCATGCTCAACAACGAACAGAGCGCCCGATATCTCGCGCTGCGGCGTGCGCTGATTGAACAGCGTTTTTCAAGAATGAACGATATGCAGCGGCAAGCGGTGCTGACCACCGAAGGGCCGCTGCTTATTTTGGCGGGAGCCGGAAGCGGGAAAACCACCGTTTTGATCAATCGGATTGCCAATCTGCTGCTCTTCGGTTCCGGGTATCACAGCCAATCGGTGCCGTCCTGGGTGACCGAACAGGATCTGTCCTGGCTGGAACAGGCCAAAGCGGGCCGGGTACAGGATGATGCCAGACTGCGCCGCCTGCTTGCCGAAAACCCACCCCGCCCGTGGGAAATCATGGCGATCACCTTCACCAACAAGGCTGCAGGGGAACTGCGGGCCCGGCTCTCGTCGATGCTTGGGGACGAGGAGGGGACGCAGGTGCACGCATCGACCTTCCATTCGGCCTGTGTGCGGATTCTGCGCGCCGAGATTGAGCGGCTGGGGTATCGAAGCGGCTTTGTCATCTACGACGCCGACGATTCCCAGAAGGTCATGCGGGAGACCATCAAGGAACTGGGCCTCGACGACAAGAGCTTTCCTCCCCGCTCGGTCCTTTCCCGGATCGGCGAGTGCAAGGATCTGCTCGAAACGCCAGAGGACACCCGCGCCCGCGCCAAGGCGAAGGATGATTTCCGCCTGTCCAAAATCGCCGATCTCTATGAGCGGTACCAGCGGAAGCTCAAAGAATCCAATGCGCTGGATTTTGACGATATTATCACCCTGACTGTCCGGCTTTTCTCCCAATTCCCCGAGGTGCTGGAAAAGTACCAGCGCCGTTACCGATACATCATGGTCGACGAATATCAGGATACCAACCGCTCCCAGTACCGGCTGGTAGCCCAGCTGGCGGGCGGCTGCCACAACCTGTGCGTCGTGGGGGATGACGATCAGAGCATCTACCGTTTTCGGGGAGCAACGATCGAAAATATCCTCTCCTTTGAGGAACAGTACCCCGGCGCAGCGGTCATCCGGTTGGAGCAGAACTACCGCTCGACCCAAAATATCCTCACCGCCGCCAATCGGGTCATCGCCCAAAACCAGGGGCGCAAGGGGAAAACCCTCTGGACGGCAGCCGGAGATGGGGACAAGCTGACCCTTTATACCGCCTACGACGAACGGGATGAAGCCACTGCTATCGCCGATGCGATCAACCGCGCCCATCGGGATGGCCATCGCTACAGCGACTGCGCCGTCCTCTACCGGCTCAATGCCCAATCCCAGGCGGTGGAATCGGCACTTGCCCTGGCGGGAATCCCCTACCGCGTAATCGGCGGCCTGCGCTTTTTTGACCGCAAGGAAATCAAGGATATCATCGCCTACCTCAGTGTGCTGCACAATCCTGCTGATATCCTGCGGCTGACACGGATTATCAACGAACCCAAACGCGGCATCGGGGAAGCGACGCTCGCTTCGGTGCAGCAGATCGCCGAGCTGCTGGAGGTCGGCATCTTTGAGGTACTGCTGCATGCTGAGCAGTATGCCCCTCTGCAGCGCAAAGCCAAGGGCCTGATGCAATTCGCCTCGATGATGCAGGAGCTGATCGAGGCGGCCGAAGTGTCGCCGCTCGACGAGCTGCTCGACGAACTGCTCGATCTCACCGGCTACCGCCGGATGCTGGAGGCGGAAGGGATCACCGGACAGACCCGGCTGGAAAATATCGAGGAACTTAAATCGACGATGCGGCGCTATGAAGAGGAAACCGAGGACGGCTCGCTGGACGGATTTCTGGAGGAAGTGGCCCTCTACACCGATGCGGACAGCTACAGCGAAGAGGATGACACGGTGGTCTTGATGACACTGCATGCCGCCAAGGGGCTGGAATTCCCGCTGGTCTGGATCCCCGGGATGGAGGAAGGCCTGTTCCCGTCGGCCCGTTCGCTCAACGACCCGGTCCAACTCGAGGAGGAACGGCGCCTGGCCTATGTAGGTATCACCCGTGCCAAGGAACGGCTTACCCTGAGCACCGCCAAACGCCGGCTGCTCTTCGGCCAGACCCTCTACGGGCGGGAATCTCGATTCCTTCGCGAAATTCCCGAGGGACTGCTGGAACGTACCGGCCGCACTGCTTCCGGGCAGTCGGGCCAGGAGCGCGCCGCCGAGGCCCGTGCCGCCCGCAGAAACGCCATCGAAGCGGAAAATGCTATTTCGCGCCGGGTCGGAGTGGGAAGCGCCACCGCTGCGGGAAACACGGCCTCCTTCGACCTGCAGCCAGGCGATCGGGTGATGCATCGGGTCTTTGGGGAGGGTACCGTTCTGACCGTCACTCCGATGGGCGGCGACCATATGGTGGAGATCCGTTTTTCCAAGGGAGTAAAAAAAATCATGGCGGCCTTCGCACGGCTGCAAAAGCTCTGACTGATAGAAGAATGGGCGGGGAATCCCCGCCCATTTTTTATTGAATCTGTTCAACCGACCCGCCAGCCAGATATTCTATCTCCTCTTTCCACCCTTCAAACTGCTCCTGGGTCGAAACCTCCCGCAGCTTTGGTTCGTAGAAAAAGGACGCACTTGCAGTAACCGCCCCATCCTGTCCAGGCTGATAGAGGACAGCGGCCGGCCAGTCCCCGTCATAGAGATACAGATACATCTGTGGTTCCTGCAGCCCCTGGAGTACAAAGCAATCCCCCGCAGACAGGACGGAGCTGGCCGCCAGCCGGAGGCTTCCACCCATCCCCGTCAGCTGTGCGGGAACCGATGCAAACAGCCGCCGGCCCAGTTCTTCTTCCACCGCCGGATCCTCTCCCTCCCACTGTGCCAACAGCGCATCCACTGCCTGCTTCGGAAAGCCTACCGAAAAAACAGCCCTCGGTTCCAAGGTGTCCTGCGATTGAATCTCATTGATAATCTCCTGGATCTCCGGCGAGGTATTCATCATCAGCTGCCAATAGGCTTCCTCCTCGGCCAGCGTCCGGATCCGCCCGATCAGAGCCGTTCCCTGCTGGTAAAGGACGTCCTCCTGCTGCACATTTGTATCCGTTTGACAACCACAGCACAGCAAAATCAGCGCCAGAGAGGTTCCTATCATCCGCCGTCCTTTCATTTTCTCTCCCCCTGTGTATCAAAATTTTCTGAATCTCTCCGCAGCGCAATACAAATCACTCCGGTTCTTCCCCATCCTGCTGCAAAATCGCCCAAGGCTGCAGCAATGTCTTCATCGCTTCCTCATCATCCACAACAAGAATGTAAGGCGTATCCTGTCCCGGCAGGCTCCCCAAGGGAAACTCCGCCTCGAGATACGCGGAGGAAAGCAGCACCATGTCGGCGTGAAAGGCCTCCCGCATGGCGTCGGCAAGAGGAGGATTGTCCAAGCCCGACAGTTCAATCAGCCGGCAAATCAATTCCTGCTCCGGCACCTGAAAAAGCGTCCTGGGGTCGACCGTCTCCCCTGTTTCCCGGTCAAAAACGGTCATCCGCCTTGTCTCGGTTCCAATCCGTCCGTGCAGCGGCCGGCGCAGCAGGCTCATACAGCAGACAATCCGTTCATTCTCCCCACACAGCAAAATCTCCTGCCTGAGATATCTTCCCGAATATGCCTTCCCTTTTTCCTGGCAGGAACGGTATTCCTCCAGAGCATTTTCCAGTTCCTGCCCAAGATCATACAGAGGCCCCTGCTCCTCATAATAGCGTTCGATGGCTGCCCTGACGGTTGGCTCCAGGCCCTCAAGATACGGCATCACACAGGGGGACAGCGTGAGCAAAACCGTCCGATCCGGCAGGCAGTACAAATCATCCGAAGTGGGAAACTCCCGCCATCTCCACAGACTAACCTGCGTGCCGTCCGAAAGAGTCCACTCCGCTTCCTCAATCTGCTCCAATGAATCTTGCACCGAAACGGCAGCATCCCCACAGCTGCAAAGCATCGCCACCAATAGGGCACAGAGCAGCATAGCAATAGATATCTTTCGCATCAGAGTTCCCCATACCGATGTCTGTCCTTTATTCTCCTATATCATAGCATCCATTCTGCGAAAGCGCAAGCAACTTCCATTTTTCCCTCTCCCCCACTCCCCCGCGAAAAAAAGCACCCCGTCGCCATGACGGGGTGCTTTTTCAAGAGTGCCGGCATCAACCTATCTTCCCGGGACGTCGC
>CASEBP010000151.1 GCA_949285275.1 uncultured Oscillospiraceae bacterium
ACCCTGATCAAAATTTCCCTTGCGTCGCTGAGCTGTTTTTTCTTTCTGCGGCGCCGGCATCCCGACCTATCGGACGGGTGGGGGCTGCTGCTTTCGGCGGCCTATGCACTGTCCGGCTACACGATGCTCTTTTACCAGAACAGCGTCTGGCTTGATGTCATGGCGCTGATGCCGATGCTTTACCTGTCAGCCTGCGCGATGACCGAGAAGGGAAAAGGGTGGGGCTATCTGTTCTGGCTGACCGCCCTGCTGGTGGTGCAGTATTATCTGGGTTACGCGGTGATGCTGTTTTTGGTTTTGTGGGCGGCCGTCACCCTCTTTTTTGAGGTGCCGGCGGAGGAGCGGGGCGCCTTTGCGCTGCGGGTCGGCAGCTTCACCGCCGCGGCGCTGGCCCTTGCTGCCCCGGTTTGGCTGCCCTCTTTTCTGGAGGTGATGGCGTCCGCACGCACCGTAGACCTGACGGCATCGATTGCCGGGGGAAGATGGTGGACCCGTTTGTATACCACCCTGGCCTTTTTGCTTGGTTCAGCGGCGGTATTTCCGGCGGCGGCCCTTTCGCTGCGGGGAAAGACGATAGAACGGCGCTGGGTGAAAACCGAATGGGCGCTGTTTCTCTGGCTGCTGTTGCCGCTGCTTTTCGATCCGGTCAACAAGATCTGGCATACCGGAAGCTATCAGGCTTTTCCGGTACGGTATGGCTTTTTAACCGTGCTGATGCTGATTTCGCTGGCCGCTTCCGGGTTGTCCGGCATCGGATCGGGTCAACCGGGCGGACGGTTTGGCCGGGCTGCAGCGGCCGTTGTTCTGGCCGCCGCGGGTATGGTGATTTTGTTGATCCTGTATGGCCATCTGGACGAGCTTCGCTCCTATGTAAAGAGCCTGTGGGTTGACCGCGACGGGTTTTGGTGGCTGGCGTCCGCTGCGGCCGGATTGGTTTGCGCGGGAATTTTGCTTCTGGTTCTGCGGGCCCGCAACCGAATCTCCTCCCGGTTGCTCTGCGGAGGATTTGGCGTGCTGATTGCGCTGCAGAGTGTGGCATTTTCCTTTGCCTTCATCGGCACGGCGGCGCGGGATGGTTCATTTCTGGAACCCATCGCTGACCTCGAAGGCCGGATTGACGCGGATGAATTTTACCGGGTCAAGACCGAACGAAAGCTTTTTGATGTGAACCTGATCGGCGGATTGGGCTACAACAACTGGGGCCACTATACCTCTTTGACCCGGGAGGATACCCTCTATACCCTCAAACGGCTCGGATATTCGGCCTACTGGATGGAGACCGGGAGCCACGGCGGCACGATGCTGACCGACGCGCTGCTGCAAAACCGTTATGTGATCAAAAACCGGGCGGACCGGTCGTTGTCCAAGCGGCAGGTATATACCAATGGGAGTTACTGGATCTATGAATCGGCATTTTCGCTTCCATTCGGCATCGTAACCCAGGCGGATTACGAACAGATTGCTGAGCTTCCTGAACTTCCCCGCGCCATGACGGGGGTGTGGGCGGCGGAGAGCCTTCTGGACGCCGAGGGAACCATCGAGGTCCGGCAGATTGAGCCTGATATCAGTGAAAATCTGTTTGTGGGAACAGGGGAGGACGGCCGGACTACCTATGCCCCCGTTTCGGGCGATATGACCGCGCTGATGGTCTACTACCTTTCGGTCGGAGAGGAGACGACCTTCTACTTTGACTGCTTTGACCGCACCTCCACCGCGTTGAACGAGCCGGTCAACGGAAGCTTTTCGGTGTGGGTCAATGGACAGCAGCGATCCACCTCCTATCCTTCCCAGAGAGAAAACGGCTTGCTGTGCCTGGGAACCTTTGAACAGGAGGAGGTTCGGATTACCGTACGGCTTAACAAGGCGGTTACCGCCCGCTCTATCGGCCTGTATGCGGTGGAAACGGCACCGGTTGAGGCGCTGCTGGATGAGGCGGAAACTTCGAATGGGGTGTCGGTGTCGGCTGATCAAAACCGGATCCAGGCAACAGCGCAGGCCCCGGAGGGATCGCTGCTCTTTTTGCCGATCCCCTATGCACAGGGATGGCGGGCTGAGGTCAACGGAACAGAGGTGCAGCCGCTTCGGGTATTGGGAGGTTTTCTCGCGCTGCCTTTGGAAGAGGGGGAAAACCGTATCTCGATGGAGTTTTTACCGGGAGGATTGGCCGAGTCGGTTGTGCTGGCGCTGGTGGTTTTGCCGGGTGCCATCGCGATATGGTTGGTGCGCCGGTCTGGACGCTGGCCCGCAGCGCTGTCCGTGGTGCTGGAAAGAACGGCACTTTTGCTGCTGGTCTTTTTGTTCTGTGTGGTGGCTCAGCTGACCAGCATTTTCCCGATGGCGCTGTATTGGCTCCTGTGAGGATAACGGTGGGATTTTTCCATACAATAGTTGAGGGAAATTTCCCGCAAGCCATCAAAGAAAGGACGGGTAAGGATGGACAGGAATCGCCAGTGGATCAGCGATCCGGAGATGAAGCGGTATTTTGACCAACTTCCGGCCGCGATTCAGGAGAACCTGATGCAGAGCTCGGCGGAGTTCTCGAACATTGGGGAGCTGCGCGCCTGCGTGCAGAAGCTGCAGGGGCAATAAAACAAAACGGCCGCGTCGGGAGGATTCCCGCGCGGCTGTTTTTCGTTGATGGTCTGTTTCGAAACAGATTGTCTCTTTATTTTGGCAAAAAGAATGGTATAATAAAGCGGTAGGTGCCGTGCTTCGGCCCCGGTCAGTTTTTTTGGAGATGGGGCAGCTGTTCTTCCGCATTCTTGACCAGGTTGAGCAGCGAAGCGGAAAAGAGAGGATATTCCTGCCCCAGCGACTGGGTTGTGATCGGAACCGGAAGGATTTCCCCGATTTCCCCCGACTGCTGCGCTGCAGCGGCTTCGCCGCTGATGGCGGATTCCAGGTCGGCGGCATAAGTCCGCATTGCCGCGTCGGCATAGCCGTCGGCCAGATGCCGGGGAAGGCGGAACAGAGCGGGCGGATTTTTCTGGTCGATGCTGTAGAGGCACCGGAAAACGCGGTAAACCGCCATCATCAAAAAGCCGGACATCTGAGAGATCAGAAACCGGTTTTTGGTCCGGGCCGCCAGATCAAAGAGGATGTAAATGGAGTTGGAGATCAGCTTTTTATTGAGCATCACCAGCAGACCCGTGCTGCCCACAGCGGATTCCTTGCCGATATCCTCGATACTGGGAAGGTCCTGCGCTGTAAGAACTGCGCCGTTTCGATCGGGGGAGCGCCCCAGCAGGTAATCGCAGGAGACCGAGTAGTAGTCGGCGATGCGTACAACAAAATCAAGGCCACACTCCCGGATGCCCTTTTCATAATGGGAAAGCAGCGCCTGCGAGATGCCGAGATCGGCAGCCACCTGCTTCTGGCTGAGCTTCTGCTCTTTACGCAGCAGCGAGATCATGCGGGGAAAGTGGGCGTTCATCCGAGGGCCTCCTTGAAATTACAGTGAGTATATCACATTATAGTCCATCTGGGGATCCTTGTAAAGAAAGAACTGGACAAATGTGAAAAACAGTCGAAAGCAACAAAAAGTGAGGAGTTTTTATGGTTACCTATCGATTACATTTGATTCGCCACGGCATGACGGAGGGGAATCGGACGGGACGCTATGTCGGTCGGATGGATCTTCCGCTCTGCCTGCAGGGAAGAGAGGAGCTGGAACAGCTCAAACAACGCTATCGGTATCCCGAGGTGCAGGAGGTCTATTGTTCCCCGCTGACCCGCTGTGTCCAGACGGCGGATATTCTTTATCCCGATGTTTCCCGTACGTTGGTGGAAAATCTGGTGGAACTGTCGATGGGAGACTTTGAAGGGAAATATATGCGGGATCTTCAAGGAGATCCGGCCTATCAGGCCTGGTTGAGGGAATCACTGAAAAACACCCCACCTGGTGCGCTGGAGACGGGGGAGGAATTTGCTCAGCGGATTGCAATGGCGCTGCAGCAGATCTTTATGAACATGACCCAGAATCACATCACCGAGGCGGCGGTTATCGCCCACGGCGGCGTACTGATGGGCCTGCTGTCCGCCTTTGCGATGCCGCGCCGGCCGATGGGGGAATGGGCTATTTCCAACGGATGCGGCTATACGGTTCGGATGAGTACGCAGCTTTGGATGCGCGATCAGATCATCGAGGTTCTCGGACCGGTTCCGGAAGGATGCCAGTCGGGCCAGGACGACCGGGTAAAGGCCAGCCTCGGTGTGCTGTAACGCTGCGTCTCATGGGATCACCGCTGCCGGAAGGAGTCAGAAACGATGTATTTCAGAAGACTGATCAAAACCAACGCCCTCAACGCCCTGCGGCAACACTGGGGTCGCGCGGTTGCCGTTACGATGCTGCTTATTATCCTTTCCCAGATCTTTCTGTCAATGGAATTTCTGCTGTCGACCGCGTTTGAGATTCCGGATTTTACCGATCCGCTCAGAACCCCGCAGTTCTATCTGGACGACCTGCCCAACGCGGCGCCTGCAGCTGTGGCGCTGATCGGCGGGTTTCTGCTGCTGCGGCTGATTCTGCTTGTTCCGCTGCGGCTGGGGGTGCAGCGTTGGTTCTATCGGGTGGGTGACGGGAAGGCGGAGGATACCTTCTCGGTTTTTGAATACTTTTCTTCGCTGCGGCTCTTTTCCGGCGCGCTGCTTTTGAGCATCGGGGTTGCACTTCGTTGCATCGCCTGGGGGATTCTCCTGTTGGGACCGTCGGTGGCAATGATCCTTTTTTCCAAGCTGTTCCTGCAGCAGACGGGATCGGATTTTCATCAGCTCCTGGGAACCGGCCTGGAGGTGGCGGGTTTCTTGCTGCTGCTGACGATGGCGGTCTTTCTGGTACTGCGGCTGATGGGATATTATCTTGCTCCTTTTGCCTATCTGCAGAACCCCGACGAAGGGGCACGGGCGGCGATCCGGCGTTCGGTGCAGGCGACCCGCGGGTACTGCGTGTCACTGTTGCTCTTTGAGCTTTCGATGATCGGTTGGCGCCTGCTCGATCTGCTGGTTGTTCCCAGGATTTTTACCTATCCCTATCGGACAACCGCCCGCGGACTTTATGCACATTATCTTTTTGAAAAACTGCGCCGCACCCGGGCATCGGCTGAACAGCCCCCTGCGGAGCCGACCGATCCGCAGCCGGAATAACCGCTGCACTGGGTGGGAAGAACCGTTTTATCCGTTCGGAAGAAAATGGTTGTTTCCTGTCGCCGCGGCGTGCTATAATGGGGACGCTGTGCCGCCGGATCTGTCAGACGGGAAAACCCGGATCCCTTCGCCGGATCCGGGTTTTTTGTTTTGGGATGCGGACCAGGGTGAAAGGAGAAAGGGCCGATGCTTGGAAGATACAAGGGGATTTTTCTGGTGATCTGCTCCGCCGTGCTGTTTGGCTGCATGCCGCTGATGGCAAACATTATCTATGAACACGGCGGGACGCCGGTTACCCTGACCCTGATGCGGAACTTTTTGGCACTGCCGTTTCTGTGGCTGCTGATGCGCCGTTCGGGAAAGCCAATGGCCCTGCGCCGCCAGGATATCTTTCCGATGTTCCTGCTGTCGCTCGGGTTTGTGGGGACGCCGGTTTTGCTGTTCAGCTCCTATCGCTCGATCCCCAGTGGGATGGCGACAACGATCCATTTTGTTTATCCGGTCTTTGTTTTGCTTGGCTGTGTGCTGTTCTGCCGGGAGCGGCTGAGCCGGGTTAAAACCCTTTGTGTGGCGCTTTGCACCTGTGGGATTCTGCTGTTTTATACCCCGGGGGATACGGCAGGTCTGTCCGGGATCCTGCTGGCATTCCTGTCCGGTATCACCTATGCCTTTTACATCATCTACCTGGGAAGGTGCCGTGTTTCCCAATTAGCGACCTTCACCCTGGCATTCTGGCTTTGTCTGTTTTCGTCGGCGGATCTTTTGCTCTACCTTGCTGCAACCGGCGGACTGCAGTTTTCAATGAGTCCGCTCGGATGGGGCTTATGCTTCTTTTTTGCGGTCAGCATCACCGTGGGCGCAAGCGTTTCTTTTCAGGTCGGGGTGAAGGAAATCGGGGCCCAGCGTGCCGCCATTCTCTCCACCTTTGAACCGATTACCAGCATTGTGATCGGCATCGTCGTTTTTTCCGATCCCTTTGGGATCAAAACCGCAGCGGGTGTTTTGTCGATTCTTGCGGCGGTGATGATTCTGACCCTCTTCGATCACGAAAAGCGGCGGCGTAAAGGACCGTTTCTCCTCATAGAATGGGGAGGACGGAGGCGGTGCAGATGGTACGGTGGGTCCAAAAAAGAAGGGGAGGTACGCTGCGGCTGCGTATTGCGGTGGGATGCCTGCTGGCGCTGGCCGTTATCGCAGCGATCGATGCACACATCCGGCCGGCTATCCAGTCGATGGCCTCCTATCAGGCCAAGGTATATGCCACCCGGGTGCTGAACGAGGCGGTCGAGATGCAGCTGGCGGGAGAAGGGGTCTCCTATCAGGATCTGGTTGTACTTTCGATCGGTTCGGATGGAAAGGTTCAGGCGGTACAAACCGATGTCGTCAGGCTCAACCTCCTCAAAGCCGCGCTGACCAATGCGGCGATCGACCAGTTGGCAATGCTGCAGCAGCAGGTGGTCAGTATTCCGCTGGGAACGCTGCTGGGATGGCAGATCTTTTCGGGATGGGGACCTGCTGTGGAATTTCGTTTGGTCCCTGGCGGTTATGTCGATGCGGCTCTGTCCCATCGCTTCGATTCGGCTGGGATCAACCAGACCCGCCATCAGATCATGCTCCGGCTTGACGCCAATATTGTTGCCGTTCTGCCCGGTTACACCACTTCCACCGAAATTTCCACCGAGTTTTTGCTCGCGGAAACGGTGATCGTCGGGGTATCGCCGGATTCCTTTACGCAGGTGCTGACCGGGGAGGAACAGGGAATCGAGCGTCTGATTGCCGACTATGCGCGGTAAGGAAAATCGGATTGGGCTCCGGATGGAAATTGCATTTTCCCGGTTGATCTGATACAATAGGGACGAGAACAGCGCCGCGTCATTGCCGGCCCGGCGCAAGGCTGTCCGGCTTTGAAAAAGAAAGGAAGGCTGTTATTCATGATTGTCGATGTTTTGAAGAATATGGATCTGTATCTGGGGCTTCACGCGGCGTTTCCGCAGGTCAAGGATTGGGTGGAAAACCGCGGGGATCTTCCGGAGGGATTGTATGAGCTGGGCAACGACAACTATCTGATCGTGCGGGAGGGGGAAACTCGTGATCCCACCAGCCTCTTTGAAGCGCATGACCGGTATATTGATTTTGAGGTGATGATGAAGGGGGCGGAGCGAACGGAATGGGCGCCCCGTTCGGATCTCTATATGACCGATGCGGTCGATCCGGTTAAGGATATCGGTTTTTTCCGTGGGAACGGAGATGGCATCGATATCGTTGCCGGGATGTTCTATATCTATTTCCCGCAGGATGCACACAAAAACAATTGTCATACCCAGTCAATCGGATCCTGTGATTTTCGTAAGTACATCTTCAAACTGCGTGCAGACCAGGTGATTTCGTCCCATTCCTGACACAGGTCAAAACCGGCATTCAGATGGGATGCCGGTTTCAAATGAGGCAGGCGGCAGAAAACGATCTGCTGCCTGCTTTGCACTTGTGGCAATTTGGAGTCTGCCCGGCGAGGGATCCTTTTGGAATATAACGGTTGCCTTCGCTTAAACCGTAGAGAAGAAACAGGGAGGAATCAAAGATGTGTTCACCACAACAGGATTTTGATCAGGCTTGGAACCGGCTGGTTTCGAAAGGAGACGCCGGAATTGGTGAAAAGGGAAAAAGCTTTACTCCTGTTGGCCTGCGCCACGATGTGAAGGAAACCGGGCCGTTGTATCACGGCACGAAGGCGGACCTGCCGGTTGGCGCGCTGTTGACGCCGGGCTATCCATCCAACTATGGCGCACGGAGAATTGCCCGCTATGTAGACCTGACAGCTACGTTGGATGGGGCGGTTTTGGCCGCAGAACTGGCGGATGGGGAGGGACCTGGAAGGGTCTATCTGGTGGAGCCGACCGGACCCATAGAGGACGACCCCAATGTAACCGATCAGAAGTTTCCCGGAAACCCGTCCCGCTCCTATCGGACGGGAGACCCTCTGCGTATCATCGGGGAGGTCACCGGATGGCAGGGACATCCGCCGGCCGTTCTGGACCGGATTCGGGAGCGGATGCGTCAGGCCGCCCGGGAGGGGATCGAGGCAATCAACGAATAGCTTTCCCGTAACTTTGTCCGCCGTTGTTTTCCGGTCCTTTCAGCGGATTTTGACAAGGGACGGTCATGAGAATACGGCATCCTTTTGCTGCTTCGCCGCACGGCATCTGCCGTTGCCTGGCGGAGCAGTTGCTGTTTTCCGGCATCTTTTTCTGCTGTGGGAATAGGTATTGCAGAGGAGGTGACGCCGGATGCTCGAGCGAGCGGCCGATGCGCTGTGGGGACCGTTTACCCTCTGCCTGCTGTTGGGGCTGGGGGGCGTTTTGATGGGAAGGACAGGATGCTTTGTGCTGCGCCGCCTGCCGGTTTTGCTGCGCCGCGGTGCGTGCCGGGGGGAGCATACGGCCGATTCTCCCTGGGTTGCGCTGAGTACGGCGCTGGGTGCCACGATGGGGACGGGGAACATCGTCGGAGTTGCCACCGCCTTGACGGCGGGAGGGCCGGGGGCGCTGTTGTGGATGCAGGCGGCAGCACTGGCTGGAATGATGCTGAAGTTTTCTGAGGTGGCGCTGGCAGCTGACACCCGAAGATTGGGTCCCGGACCGATGGGATATCTCCAGCTGGTCTTTCCGGGCAGGTACCAAAAGGTACTTCCCGGCTTGTTTGCGGTCTGCTGCCTGCTGGCCTCGGTGGGGATGGGAAACATGACCCAGTCCAATGCGGCCGCCCAGGCGCTGGCGCCGCTTTCGATCCCGCCTTTTTTCTGTGCGCTGTTCTTTGGGGGATTTGCCTACCTTGCAACCGGACGTGGTGTTCCGGGGGTGATGAGGCTGTTGACCTGGCTTGTACCGGTGATGACCGTTGGCTACCTGCTGATGGGCACTGCCGCGGTCTGGCAGCAGCGCGCTGTCCTTCCTCAGACCATCCAAACGGTAGTTGCCGAAGCATTTCGCCTGCGCTGTGCTGCCGCAGGAGCGGCTGGATATACGATGCGGACTGCAGTTCGGTATGGTCTCTCCCGGGGGATTTTTTCCAATGAGGCGGGGATGGGCTCCAGCCCAATCGCCCATGCACAGGCCGCAGGCACCGACCCGGTGGAACGTGGGATGTGGGGCGTACTGGAGGTGTTGATCGACACTTCGATCAGCTGTACAATGACGGCGCTGGTGATTCTGACCGCAGCGGGGGGGCAGTTCTGGAGCAGCAGCGGGTTGGATGGTGCACAGCTGGCTGCTGCCAGTTTTGCTGCATCCCTTGGCGCTCCTTCTGAGGCGGCGGTGTCGGTATTTGTCGCGCTGTTTGCCCTTGCGTCGGTCTGCGGGTGGTTTACCTATGGCGCTGCGGCGCTGGAGTTTCTCCTTCCCGGACACCCCCGCATCCGACAGATTTACCGTTTGCTTTATGCGGTCGGAACAGCATGGGGCGCTCTCTGCGAAGCACGCGGCGTCTGGCTGCTCTGCGATTGTTTTACCGGGGCGATGCTGCTGCTCAACCTGCCTGGCCTGATGCTGCTTTCCGGCCGGGTCTGTGCAATGGTTCGCCGCTGGGACGCAGGTCAGCGGCGGTACAGCCGGAGCTGACCGGTTGTGTTGAGATAGCGGATCAGAAGGGCGGCTACCGGAGCGAGCAACATTCCCAACAGTCCCCACAGCTTCAGGCCCAGAAACATGGCGGTCAGTGTGACAGCCGGATGGAGCCCGAGCTGATCGCCGACTACCCGGGGTTCAATGATGTTGCGAAGGACGGCGATAACGGCGTAGAGAATCAGCAGTCCCGCGCCGAGCGCCGGCTGTCCGGAAAAGAGACTGTAGATGCCCCACGGCACAAGGATTGCCCCCGATCCGACCAGCGGCAGCATATCGAGCAGAGCGATGATGGCGGCAAATTTCCAGAAACGTTCCACCCGCAGCGCCCAGAGGCCGATGGACAGCTCAGCAAAGGTGATCAGCATGATAATGCCGTAGGCCTTGGCGAGTTTTGCTACACAGGTGATCAGAAAGTCCTTGATGTCAAAGATCAGCGGACGGATCGGCCGGGGAAGCTGCCGCAGAAGAAATTTGGTTACCCGCTCATAGTCTGCGGCAATCGCAAAGGAGGAAACAATCATAAAGACAAAACCGATGACAAACAGCGGCATCTGTTTGACCAGATTGGTGACTGCTCCGAGCAGCGATGCCGACAGGGATGCCGCCATCTCCTGAAGGGAGGAGGAGACCAGCGGGATGAGTCCGCTGACCGAAAGTGCAGTTTGTGGAGCAAGCTGCTGCAGCAACGCGAGACAGCGGGAAAAAGCCCGGTCAGCCGCAGGCAACAGCGAGCCGGTCATATACTCCGGGAAGGATTGCGCCCATCCGACCAGGCGTCCGGCAAGCAGGACAAACAACGCCCAGAACAGAAAGATGATAGTCAGATAAAATGCGACGCCGATACAGGCGACGGCAGCTTTTCCGCGCACCCGCATTGCCTGGGAAATATGCCGGAACAGATAGGCAAGCCCCAGTCCCAGCAGGAACGGCCAGAACCAGGGCAGAACAAAGCGCAGCGTCAATGCGGCGATCGCTGCAATTGAGGCAAAATAGAGAAGATTGACGAGAAAACACAGACGCTTCTGATCCATGCCGACCCCTCCGTTTGGATTTCAAGGATAGTATACGGGGGAGGACGGCAACTATTCTTACCGTTTCAGGGAAGCTGGAAATAACCCGCCTCGCAGAGCAGGGCCAGACAGCGGTCCACCTCATCGTCGGTGAACAGGGGATGATAGCGGGAGGAGACGACGGCTGATTCAAGCGACAGGTCGAGACGTCCCGCGGCATAAAGTGCCTCGAAGCTCTCCGATTCCCCTCTGCTGATCTGCGCCTTTGCGGCGGCAACACCGCCGCTGCGGTCGGCCTGGCGCAGAAACCGGGGATTCTGAATCCTGTAGTCCTGCAGGGCGGTTTGGAAATGGCGCCGGACAGTTTGTTCAAATTCCTGCTGCAGTTCGGTATGATTCATCTTTCGTTCTCCTTGAGGGTTGTTTTCTTTCCATTTTACCGGAAACAGAGCGCTTTGAAAAGCCCCGTCGCCGGTGATCATTTTTGATGGGTGTGATGGCCGTTTGCTCTATTTTTTGTCGGAAAGTAAAAAAAAGTACTTGCAATTCAGCAGAATTGATGATATAGTGTGTCTTATCCAAAAACAATCGTTTTCTGAAGGCGGAATATTCCTGAAAATCCCGGTTGGGCCCGGAGGCCTGACGTTCGGAAAGGAAGCGTATCACGATGTGGAATCCACCTAAATATCTGGTTGTCGAAACCGCTGTGTTGCCTGAGGTTTTTTCGAAGGTGATCTATGCGAAGGAGCTTCTGGAAAACGGCGAAACCCATAATATTTCTCACGCCGCCAAACTGGCAGGTATTTCCCGCAGCGCCATTTACAAGTATCGGGATTCCGTCTTTCCCTATGCGCGCGAGATGTCGGGAAAGGTCGTCAGCATCTATGTTCTGCTGCGGGATAAGCCGGGTGTGCTGTCCGGGCTGATTGCCGAACTTTACCGCAACGGAGTCAACATTCTGACCATCAACCAGAACATTCCGGTGGATGGCTTGGCGGCAGTTTCGGTTTCGATTTCGCTCGATGCGACGTCCACCAGCGATATGGAGCTGGTCAACGCGCTGAAAAAGCTTGACGGGGTTGTTGAGGCACGCCGGCTTGCGGGACATTGAATATTGTTTGCCGCCCAGCGGTGAAAAGGGGGATAATGATGAAGAATCAAATTGCGATCATCGGTTTCGGTACGGTGGGGTCCGGCGTGGCGGAGGTTTTTTACAAGAATCGTTCTGCTATCGAGAAGAAGGCGGGAAGCTGCCTGGATATCAAGTATATCGTTGATATCCGCAGCCTGGAGGGAACTCCCTATGCCAACAAATGGACCAAGGATTTTCAGGTTGTTCTGGACGATGAGGATGTTGCGGTCGTCATCGAGACGATCGGTGGACTGACCCCCGCCTTCGATTTTTCCAAGCGGGCACTGCAGGCCGGAAAGCATGTCGTTACCTCCAACAAGGAGCTGGTTGCAACCCACGGCGCTGAGCTGCTGAAGATTGCCAGAGAGCACAATGTCAACTATCTGTTTGAAGCCAGTGTCGGCGGCGGTATTCCGCTGATCCATCCGCTTTACCAGTGCCTGGGAGCGGGGGACATCACCGAGGTGGCGGGTATTCTCAACGGGACCACCAATTTCATCATGACCCGGATGTTTGAGGATCAGATGTCCTTTGAGGATGCACTGAAGATGGCGCAGGCGAACGGCTATGCCGAGGCCAATCCCTCTGCCGATGTCGAGGGCAAGGACGCCTGCCGCAAGATCTGCATTCTTTCCTCCCTGATCTATGGGAAACATGTTTATCCCGATGAAGTACATACCGAGGGGATCACCGGTATCACCCTGGAGGATGTGCAGGCCGCTTCGGCTGCGGGCTATGCGGTGCGGCTGATTGGACGGGTCAAGAAGGATTCCAACGGACTGATTGCGATGGTTTCGCCCGCCCTGGTTTCCAAGAAGGGGCAGCTGGGCAATATCACCGATGTCTTCAACGGCGTACTGGTCCGCGGCTCCGATCTGGGTGATGTGATGTTTTATGGGCGCGGCGCCGGCAAGACTCCGACCGCTTCTGCCGTCCTTTCGGATGTCATCGATGCGGTGCGGGCAGGCGGCAACATTTCAATCCTCGGTTGGGAGGATGCCCCCCACAATACCAATGGGGATTATCTCGATGATGTCACCCGCATGATGATCCGGGTTCCCGCTTCGGCCGAAAAGGCTGCTGGGGCGCTATTCGGTGCCGAGGAAGCGATTACTCCCGCTCCTGCCGGAGAGGCTGCTTTCCTCACGGGTCCGCTGTCCGGCCGCAAGGTGCAGGAACTGTGTGCCCAGGCAAAGGAACAGGGGATTGAGGTGCTTTCCGCCCTGCGGGTCCTCGAGTATTGAGGGGGAGCGCTGTTGATTACCGTTAAAATTCCCGCGACCTCCGCGAATGTCGGTTCCGGATTTGACTCGCTGGGTCTGGCTGTGACCCTCTACAATCAGATCCATCTGGAGGTTGCGGAAAAAACCGAAATTATTTCGCTCGATCATGTCGCCATTCCCTGCGATGAAACCAACCTGGTCTATACGACGATGCATGCGCTGTTTGAGCTGTGTGGCCAGAAGATGCCGCCGATGCGGATCGGTCAGGTCAGCCACATTCCGCTTTCACGGGGGCTCGGCAGCAGCTCCGCCTGTATCATCGGGGGCCTGCTTGCCGCCAATCATATCATGGGATATCCGTTTTCCAAGCAGGAAATGATCAATCTCGCTGCTTCGATTGAAGGACATCCCGACAACACCACCCCTGCATTGCTCGGCGGGTTTGTCACGTCGGTATTCGACGGCAAGGAGGTTCACTTTGTCCGGCAGGAGCTGCATGTCGGGATTCGGTTTGCTGCGCTGATTCCCAATTTTGAGTTGAGGACCTCGCTGGCAAGAAGCGTTCTGCCCAAACGGATCAGCCACCGCGACGCTGTTTTCAATCTGTCCCGCGCGGCGCTGATGAGTGCTTCGCTCTCCACCGGAAGTTACCACAATCTTCGGGTCGCAGCGGCTGACCGCTTGCAACAGGATTACCGGCTTCCGCTGATTGCCGGAGGCGCCCGGGCGATGGAGCTGATGGACGAGGAAGGTGCCTACTGTTCCTATATCAGTGGCGCCGGTTCGACGCTGATGGCGATGGTGCCTGGCTCTGACCGGGAATTCGAGCATCGGATCTGGCCCCGCCTGTGCGAGGAAGGATATGGGGACTGGAAGCTGCTGATGCTTGAGGCGGATAATACCGGGGCGATCTGTGTCGAAAGCATTCCTCTGCATTAACCAGCGAATTACCCATCCGGCGGACAGCCGGGCGGTATCGATTCTTTCTTGACAAATAAGGAGGAAAATAAGTTGAACCTGATTGTACAGAAATTCGGCGGCACCTCGGTGGCAAACGCTGAACGGGTGGAACATGTTGCGGATATTATCACCCGGACCTACGACCAAGGAAACAATGTTCTTGCTGTCGTTTCCGCACAGGGAAAGTTCACCGATGTTCTGGTGGAGAAGGCCAATGAGATCAATCCCAAGGGTTCCCGCCGGGAGATGGACGTTCTTCTCTCCGCAGGTGAGCAGATTTCCATTGCGCTGCTGGCGCTGGCTATTGAAAAACGGGGCTATCCAGTTAAGTCGATGCTCGGCTGGCAGGCAGGCTTCCTGACCGATTCCAATCACTCCAATGCGCGGATCCGCAAGATCAATACCGAGAGGGTTCAGAACGAACTGGCCAAGCGCACCATCATTATTGTGGCGGGCTTCCAGGGAGTCGACCGCTATGACGATATGACTACCCTCGGCAGAGGCGGCTCGGATACCAGTGCTGTCGCGCTGGCCGCTGCCCTCAACGCGAAGAAGTGCCAGATTTTCACCGACGTCGACGGCGTCTACACCGCCGATCCCCGGATTGTCAAGGGCGCCAGAAAACTGGATTCGATCAGCTATGACGAGATGCTCGAGCTGGCGACCCTCGGGGCACAGGTTCTGCACAATCGGTCGGTCGAAATGGCCAAGCGCTACAATGTCGATCTGGAAGTACTCTCGAGCATGGAGGACAAGCCCGGCACCATCATTAAGGAGGAAGCTAACATGGAAAAGATGATTATCAGCGGTGTCGCAAAGGATACCAATGTCGCAAGAATCTCGCTGCTTGAGCTGAAGGATCAGCCCGGCATCGCTTTTAAGATTTTTTCCCTGCTCGCCAAGGAGCAGATCAATGTCGATATCATCCTCCAGTCGGTTGGACGCAACGGAACCAAGGATATCACCTTCACCGTAGCCAAGGAGAATGCCGACCAGGCTGCGGCGATCCTCAACGCCAACAAGGAACTGATTGGCTGCAAGGCGGTCCTCTGTGACAAGGAGGTCGCCAAGGTCTCGGTTGTCGGAGCGGGGATGGAGTCCAATCCTGGTGTGGCCTGCAAGCTGTTTGATGCGCTCGCACAGGCCAACATCAACATCGATATGGTCTCGACCAGTGAGATCAAAATCTCGGTTCTGATCCGGATTGAAGATGCCCAGCGGGCGGTTGCGGCGATTCACGAGAAATTCTACAACGATTGAGAAGACAGACCGAGCTGTCCAGATGCAGGGGCTGTACCGAGAGGTACAGCCCCTTTCTTTGAAGGATTTGACAGCACATGGCAATCCGTTTATAATGAAAACCATCCGATCCCTGCGCCTCACAGGGGATTTTTCCATCGATAACCCGGCAAAATGACGGGAACACTGTGGGCGGAGGGATGAAATATGTCGGGATCGAGAAGCGCGTGGGAACGGTTTATTGTGACCGGATCGGTGGCTGATTATCTTCGTTATTGCAGCGAGTGCAGAAAAACAGCGGAGTTTCGGGGGGAAGAGTCGGATGCAAACCGTAATGCGGGGAATTGTCGTTCGGATGAAGTCGGCCGGAGATGACCGCCTTCTGACCCTGCTGACCGATCAACGCGGGGTGATTCAGGCGACGGCCCGCGGTGCCAACAAGCCGCGCAGCCGTCTGGCTTCGTCGACCGAGCTGTTTTGTTACTCCCGTCTGACCCTTTTCTGTTATCGGGACTACAACACGGTCGACGCGGCGGATGTCGAAAACAGTTTTTTCCCGCTGCGAAACGATTTGACCGCCCTGGCCCTTGCTTCTTACATAGCCGAACTGATTCGTGAACTTGCCCCGGTGGAGGAGCCGGCCGAGGAATACCTGCGGCTGCTGCTCAACACCCTCTATCTGATCCAGCAGCGCCGGTATCCGCTCCTGCAGCTCAAGGCGACCTATGAGCTGCGGCTGCTCGGAATGGCCGGATTCATGCCGGATTTGACCGGATGCACGGTCTGCGGCAGCTATGAGGACGGCGTTCCGATGTATTTTTACGCCGACGAAGGTTGTCTGGCCTGCCAATCCTGCGGCAGTCTGCAGGGAAGGGTGGCAGGAGGATTGGTTTCGCCGGGCGTTATTATGGCCATGCGCCATATTCTGTACAGCCCCTTTGAGAAAATTTTTTCCTTCGCCCTGCCGGAGGAAGGGGTCGCCGAGCTTTCACAGGTCGTGGAGCGGTATCTGAAATATCACCTCCAGCGATCCTGGCGGTCCCTTACTTTTTTCTATTCCGTTCTGTGACCGGGATACCGGTTTGATTCTGCCGTTGGAGGCGTTTTGATCATGCTGCAAAAGCATCTTGATACTCTGGAATTGCCGCAGGTTTTGCAAATGCTGGCGGATTGCGCCGGCTGCGATGACAGCAAGCGGATGGCACTTGCCGTTGCCCCTGCGGATCAGCTCGCTCAGGCTGAAAAGCTTCTTCGCTTTACAGTAGATGCCAATACCTTTTCGGCGCGCTTTGGCTATCCGGCCTTCTATCGCGTCGTCAACTGTGCCGGCGCTCTCAAACGGGCCCAGCTTGGCAGCAGCTTATCGCTGCGCGAGCTGCTCGATGTTTCGCTGATTTTGCGTACCATGCGGTCGCTCGACAGCTGGCGGCGTCAGTTTCCTGATGAGCATACCGCCCTGGACGGGCTGTTTGAGTGCCTGTTTCTGGAGCGTTCCCTGGAAAACCGGCTCAACTCCGCGATTCTCTCGGAGGAGGAGCTGGATGACAATGCCTCGGCGACCCTGTCGGACCTTCGACGGAAGATCCGACAGGCACAGCTGCGGGTACGCAGCCAGCTCGACGGAATGATCCGTTCGGCCACCTACCAGAAGTATCTGCAAGAGCCGATCGTCACCATGCGTGACGGACGGTTTGTCATTCCGGTCAAATCGGAGTACAAAGCGGAGGTCAAGGGACTGGTCCATGACACCTCTGCGTCGGGCGCCACCTTCTTCATCGAGCCGATGGGGGTGGTAGAGCTCAACAATGAGATTCGCGTCCTCGAAAACAAGGAAAAGCTGGAGGTTGAGCGGATCATTGCCGAACTTTCAGCACTGGTGGGAACCTTTGCCGAACAGATTGATGCGGGCTATGACGCAATGGTGGCGCTGGATCTGTGTTTTGCCAAATCGCGGCTGGCCGACCGGATGCGTGCGAATATCCCAACGCTGACCGACGACGGGATCACCGAGCTGCGGCGGGCGCGTCATCCGCTGATCCCCTACGAGAAGGCGGTGCCGATTGATATTGCAGTCGGCAGGGACTATGATACCCTGGTTATCACCGGACCGAACACCGGCGGGAAGACCGTTGCAATCAAGACGCTGGGGCTGCTGACCGTTATGGCAATGTGCGGGCTGATGATTCCCGCTTCATCCGGGAGCAGCGTTTCGGTCTATGGGCAGGTGCTTGCAGATATCGGCGATGAACAGTCGATCGAACAAAGCCTTTCGACCTTCTCCTCCCATATGGTCAATATCATTTCGATTGTCGATCAGGCGGATGATCGGTCCCTCGTTTTGCTCGATGAGCTGGGGGCGGGAACCGATCCGGTGGAGGGCGCGGCTCTTGCGGTATCGATCCTGGAGACCCTGCGGGAGAAGGGGGCCAAGATTGCTGCGACTACCCATTACCCTGAAATCAAGATGTATGCGCTTGAAACCCAGCGGGTGGAAAACGCCAGCTGTGAGTTTGACGTCAACACCCTGTCGCCAACCTACCGGCTTCTGACTGGCATTCCGGGACGGTCCAACGCCTTTCTGATCAGCGAGCGCCTGGGATTGGAGCCTTCGATTATCGAACGGGCCAAAACACTGGTGTCCTCCGAGAATACCCGGTTCGAGGATATCGTTTCCGAATTGGAGGCTACCCGCCAGCAATTGGAGAGCGAACGGGAGAAGGCACGGCAGCTCCGGGAGGAGGCGGAAAAGATCCGCGCACAGGCTGCACAGAAGGTGGAGCAGCTGGAAAAGAGTACCGAAAAGGAGCTGGAGCGCGCCCGGGGACAGGCCAAACAGATGATTGAAGAGACTCGTCTTCACGCCGAGATTCTCTTTGAAGAGCTGGATGAGATCAAAAAGGCAAAGGATAAGGAAAACTTTTCTGAGCTGCTGGGACGTGCCCGGCAAGATTACCGCGGCTCGATGAAAGAGCTGGAAAAGCTTTCCGATCCCGTCCGTTCCGGCCGTTCACAGGAGGAATATCATCTTCCCCGCCCGTTGGAGAAGGGGGATATCGTATTTGTCACAACCCTCAACAAGGAAGGACTTGTGCTGAAAAAACCGGAGGGCCAGTCGGTGCTGGTACAGGCCGGTTTGCTCAAGACGAGTGTTCCGATTTCCGACGTCCGGCTGGGGCCCGCAAAGAAAGAGGCGAAAAAACGTCAGCCGTCGGGAGCGCCTTCAGGACGGGTTTCCCGGGGCGGTGTGGTGTCCCGCGGATCCCGCGATGTCAAGAATGAACTGGATTTACGGGGCCTCGATTCGGAACAGGCAATCCTCGAGCTCAACCAGTTTCTCGATCGCGCCGTGCTATCCGGCCTGAAATCGGTCTGTATCATCCACGGCAAAGGGACGGGGGTGCTGCGTACCGCCGTCGCCAACCGGCTGCGTAGCCACCGGGACGTTGCCTCTTTCCGCCTGGGACGGTATGGGGAAGGGGAAGACGGCGTCACGATTGTCGAACTGAAATAAAAAAGGCGGATCCGGTTTGTGTTGACCGGATCCGCTTTTTTATTTGTCGGATGATTCTGAGCGCGTCTGTGCCAGCAGCAGATCCACCATCCGTCCGTAGCTTTGCACCCCATCGCTGAGATCGTTGGCCTTGAGGTAAGTGTCGTTGACCGCATCGGAGAGCTTGGCAGCAGGTGTATGGAAATAGGGCTGCCAGTAGGCAGAGAGAGCGTCAGCATCGGCGCTGAGGCCCTCGCCGTAGTAGGAACGCACTGCAAAATACAGCTCGGGACTGGCTGCGTACAGGGCGTTCATGCTGTAGGAGAGGGCACAGTAAAGTCCACTGTAGCGAATGATGGGGTCGTCCGATTTCAGGCAGGCAAGATAGGCAATGAAGTTGGCTTCATCCTCCCGCATAAAGCCGCAGGTGTGGGAAAGCTCATGTGCGACGGTGAAGGGAAGCTCGGTGACCGGCATATGGACGTTGACGTTGGCTTCGGCAGTATAGGGGAAATAAAATCCGGTCAGATTCAGGATCGAAAGCAGCTCAGAAAAGATCATCGGTTTGGCGGGGATTGGTGCTTTGCCCAGAAAAGGGTACTCCTCAGACAGCGAGTTGAAGGCCGACTGGACGTCGCGGGAGAGCACAGAAAACGAACGATTTTCCAGCTCCTGTGGGTTGATGGTGTCGCGCAGCTGGTTGGTCTTGTCCAACAGAGAGAGACACAGATCGGTCAATTCCTGAACGCTGGAAGGACGAACCTCCAGTCCGCATTGCTCTGAAAAGGTTACCCGCTGGTAGTTGGGAGCACAGGTGATGGCAAAGAGCAGAAGAATCGACGACGGAATCAGGAGAAATCCCGCCAGATAAGCAGAAAGGATTCTTTTGCGGCGCTGAGGCCTTCGTATCAGCAGAACCGGTAGGGCAAACAGCAGCGCCAATAATCCCGCGGCGAGGATCAGCAGCAGCAGCCCGGCCATCGAAAAAGGGCCGGCCAGACGTCCAAGCAGACCGAACACCGCGGCAATCCAGCGGAACAGGTGCTGGGAATAGATCGCTTCCACCGCCTGGGGGGAGGCAAGACGGGAGATCCAAAGAATCCCCAGCCCCAGCAGGCAGGGAATCAGGCAGCAGCTGATTTTCAGTAAAAAGGTGATAGACCGGCGGTTTTGCAACGAATCAGCGCCCCCTTCGCAGACGATCAGAACAGTACAATGGTGATACCGTCGTTTTCTCGGGAATAGTCGGCATCCCGGGTCAGCGAAGGCAGAGCAGCGGCAGCCCGGCGTGCTTTCTCATAGAAGGGGGAAAATTCCTCTCCCGGAACGAAGTCGCGGATCAGACCCGCTTCCTTCTTTTGCGCCAGGACGGCATGGGTGTCCCGCTTGATTTTTCCGCCGCGGCCGGAGGATCCATATCCGTGAATAATTTTGACCGCTTTTTCACCGCGCATCCGCGCCGACTGAAGACCCTGGTTGAGGCGGGACCGCGCGACCTCCACGACCGGCATTCCCGCTTCCAGATTGATCACAGAAAGGGCCATCTGCCTACACCTCCAGGTTGATTGGAATCGCCCCGGCCTTCGCCGGGGCGGAAAAGAGAGCAGAGCGGCTGTCGTGCCGTCCGGATGGATATATTTTTACACGACAGGGGTGATCTGCATCACCGAGCCGAGCAGACCGCTTCCGATAAAGAAGGCGGCGAACAGCAAAGCGATGGCCAGCGGATTGGGACGGCCGAGCATTGCCAGGGAGTAGTAGTACTGGGAATCCACCCCATGCTCCTCCCGGAATCGCTTGATCTGGCGGATGGCCTGGCGCAGGTAGAGCTTGTTGGCGAAGAGACCGCAAAGGATCATGACGCCCCAGCGAAGCATGCCGATAATATCGCCGAGGATGGAAAACTGACTGAGCAGCTGTGCATTGTAGGCGATCTGCATGCCGTACAGTGTGATGTTATCGTCGAGCGGGCCGACGATGAAGCAGGCCATCGTAGGAAGAACGGCGAGAAATTCCCAGAGAAGCAGCAGCAGCCCGAAACGGTACATCCTGCGGTAAAAGAAATAGGGGAATCCAAACAGGAAGGCCGGCCAGTTCCAGCTGATATTTCCGTGGGAGCGAACCAGACGCTTGAACTGATTGAGGAAATAGTAGGAGCTTCCGCCCGTATAGGCCGAGAACTCCCGCGCAGAGACCCCTTGGAATTCCCAGTCGTCAAAGTATCCCTGGGAGTCCGGCGCGTAGCGGTATGCCCTTTCGGAGGAGGGGCCGTTTTCCCGGTCGGAGGGGCGAAGCGGGTTGCCGCACATCTGGCAGTTGGGAAGCTCCGCCGGCGTAGCTGCGCCGCAGCGGGAGCAGATGACGGTGCGCTCTCCCTGCGACGAGTCATCATGAGGAGCGTGGTAGCTCCAGGAGAAATCGGGCGCATGCTGCTCCTGCAGCGCACAGTGCCCCAGATCCCGATAGCAGGAACGATGATGCGGCGCGCCGCATTCTGGGCAGACCACCACGTCGTCCTGATCGGTGAAGGGATGTCCGCAGTGTGCACACGGAACACCGGTATATTTACTCAAAATCAAACACCTCATTTCCGTCGTAAAACGCAATGCGAAGTACAGGCGGGATTCTGGAAGATTGTTAAAAAATATTATACAATAGGATGAGCAAAATCACAATATTATAATTTGTGAACGAATCCGCACGGCAGCTGCTTTACAAAGCGGGGCAATCCACGTATAATAAATAAGGTTTTGGATGGAATACGGCAGGTTTTCGCACGCTCAAAACCGATCCCATAAACAGAAGGATGGATAGAATGCTTCAGATAGAAGAACTGCGCCTTTCGCTGCAGGCAATGCGCCCCGACATTGATGACCTCGCCGAGGCGATCGGGTATCAGCGGATTTCCGAGCAGGTGGAGGAACTGGAAGAGAAGGCCGCGATGCCTGGATTTTGGGACGATCTGGAGAATTCCCAGAAGATTGTGACCAAAACCAAGCAGCTCAAGGATACGTTGGCTGAATATGACAGCCTGGTCCGGGAGTACGACGATACGGCCACCCTGATCGAAATCGCTCAGGAGGAGCAGGATGACAGCCTGGCCGAGGAGATCAAGGCGGGATGCGACCGGGTTGCCGGAAAGCTTGAGGAAATGAAGCTTGCCACCCTTTTGACCGGACCGTATGATGCGAATAATGCCATTATGACCTTCCACGCCGGAGCTGGCGGAACCGAAGCGCAGGACTGGGCACAGATGCTCTACCGGATGTACACCCGCTGGACCGAGCGCCACGGCTTTACCTATAAGCTGCTCGACTATCTGGAAGGGGACGAGGCGGGTATCAAGAGCGCCTCGGTTCTGGTTCAGGGCCACAATGCCTACGGTTTTCTCAAGTCGGAAAACGGGGTGCACCGCCTGGTGCGGGTTTCTCCGTTCGATGCCTCGGGCCGGCGCCACACCTCCTTTGCTTCACTCGAGGTGATCCCTGAGATCAATGAATCGATGGATGTCGAGATCCGAGACGAGGATATCAAGATGGATGTCTACCGCGCGAGCGGCGCCGGTGGCCAGCATATCAACAAAACCTCGTCGGCGGTCCGCCTGACCCACATTCCCACCGGGATTGTCGTCGCCTGCCAAAACGAAAGAAGCCAGTTCCAGAATCGGGAAATGGCGATGAATATGCTCAAATCCAAGCTGGTTGAGATCAAGGAGCGGGAGCATCTCGAGAAGATTGATGATATCAAGGGCGTTCAGAAGGAGATCGCCTGGGGAAGCCAGATCCGCTCCTATGTCTTCATGCCCTATACCCTGGTCAAGGACCATCGCACTGGGTTTGAAAGCGGGAATATCAACGCCGTAATGGACGGGGATCTCGATGGCTTTATCAACGCCTATCTCAAGGCTGCCAATCAGGGAACCCTTTCCAACGAGACGGAGGAATAATCCGGCTTTTCTGTCGTCTGGTACAGAAAAAGGCGGGGACGAAGCGATTGCCGTTTCGTTCCCGCCTTTTGTTTCGGAGTTACTGGATTTCCAGGTGACGTGCCGCCGGCGTATCGGCGACCTTCTTCGGCAGGGTCAGGGTCAGAACGCCATCAGCGTAGCGGGCCTGAATCCGGTCGGCATCGACATTCGAGATATCGAAGCTTCTGCTGAAGGAACCATAGCTGCGCTCACGGTAAATGGTCTTTCCTTCTTCTTCCTTTTCCTCCCGGGCGGTGCGCTCGGCCCGAATCACGAGGAAGTTATTTTCGACATCCACATGGATGTCCTCCTTCCGGAAGCCGGGCAGATCCGCTTCGAGAAGATAGGCGTCATCCTTTTCGGTGATATCGGTCTTGAACTCGCTGAATCCCAGACCGCCGAAGAGGTGCTTCTCCAGATTGTCCATCTCACGGAAGGGGTTAAAGAACTGATTTCTGCGTCCATAAGGGGTAAGATCGAACATACAAAAGACCTCCGTTCGTCGTTGGAATGGGTGAAATGATGATGTTGGGAAAGGGGGGAGCTGGATGCTCTCTTTCTTTCAACACGTTCATCATAACAGAAGAAATCGCAAAAGATTCGGAAATTTAATGAAGGAATTATGAATTTTAGCACTCTGAATATATGAGTGCTAAAGGAGGAAGCATGAAACTTTTGATCAGCGCCTGCCTGTTGGGAACCCCTTGCCGTTATGACGGCAAGGGCTTTGTCCCGGATCGGCTTCTTCCCAAGCTGTCCGGATTGGAATTGGTTCCGGTCTGTCCCGAACAGCTGGGGGGACTTCCCACACCGCGCAGCCCTTCGGAGCGCCGGGGAAATCAGGTGGTTTCCCGGGATGGGGCCGACCGAACTGCCGCTTTTACATCCGGCGCCACACAGGCGCTGAATACTGCGGTCAGGGAGGGGTGCCGTTGTGCGCTGCTGAAGGAACGCAGTCCCTCCTGCGGCAGCCGGTTTATTTATGATGGAAGCTTTTCGGGCAGGGTAATCCCCGGGGAAGGGGTAACTGCCGCTCTGCTGCGGGAAAGAGGGATCGCTGTCTTTTCGGAAGAGCAAACCGACCGGCTTCTCGACTGGATCCGGGAGACAGATCCGAACCAAAAAGAGCCCCCGCGGGAATGATCCCCGGGGGCTCCTGCCGTTGAGATGCCATTTAATGGGAGCAGGTATCGCAGCTTTCACAGTGATGAGGATCCTCCTCGATCTTTCCGACGATCGGTTCGGGATCCACCCCCTGCCGCCGGTAGTAATCGGACAGCGCGGCGCGGACAGCCTGTTCTGCCAGCACCGAGCAGTGGATCTTGGCGGGCGGAAGTCCGTCGAGCGCAGCAACTACCGCCTTATTGCTGAGCTGAAGCGCTTCATCAATGGACTTGCCCTTGATCAGTTCCGTCGCCATCGAGCTGGTCGCAATTGCCGCGCCGCAGCCGAAGGTCTTGAAGCGCACATCCTGAATAATGCCGTTTTCAATCTTCAGATACATCTTCATGATGTCTCCGCAGACGGCGTTTCCAACCTCACCGATTCCGTTGGCGTCAGCAAGTTCCCCTACGTTTCTGGGGTTAGAAAAATGGTCGAGAACCTTTTGGGAATACAGCATTTTTATCGTCCTTTCCGCGGAAAATGATCCTTATTTGGTTTCTTCCTGCATCAGCTTCTCCCAGACAGGGGACATAGCGCGAAGCCGCTGCACGATGCCGGGAAGAACTTCGAGAATATATGCCACATCCTCCATCGTATTTTCGTCGCCGAGCGAAATACGAAGCGAACCGTGTGCAATTTCATGAGGCAGGCCGATTGCCAGCAGAACATGGCTCGGGTCGAGAGAGCCGGAGGTGCAGGCCGATCCCGATGAAGCGCAGATGCCGTTCATGTCGAGCAGAAGAAGCAGGGATTCTCCCTCAATTCCTTCGAAGGAGAGATTCAGGCTGCCGGGAAGGCGGTGCTCCCGGCTTCCGTTGAGACGGCAGCGCGGAACGGTCGAGAGGATGCCGTCGATCAGCTTGTCGCGCATCGCTCTGCGGCGCTCTGCCCGTTCTTCGATCTCGAAGTTGGCGATGGTGATGGCGGCGGCCAGGCCCATGATGGAGGCGAGGTTTTCGGTGCCTGCCCGCTTGGTGCGCTCCTGTGCGCCGCCATGCATAAAGGTGTCAATCGCAACCCCGTTGCGGATATAGAGGGCGCCGACCCCTTTGGGCGCGTTGATCTTGTGGCCGGAGAGGGAGAGCATGTCGATCTTTTGCCGGACCACATCGATCGGGAACTGTCCGACCGCCTGGACAGCGTCGGTGTGGAAAAGGACGCCGGCGTCCCGGCAGACTGCTCCGATCTCCGCAATCGGAAGCACCGTTCCGATTTCGTTGTTTGCATACATGATGCTGACCAGAGCGGTATCGGGGCGAATCGCTTCCTGCACCTGCTGTGCGGTGATCAGCCCCTCAGCATCCACCGGCAGATAGGTGACCTCGAAGCCGTCCTTTTCCAGTGCCTGCATCGTATGCAGCACAGCGTGATGTTCAAAGTTCGTGGTGATCAGATGCTTTTTCCCTTTGCGGGCTCCGGCGGAGGCGGCTCCTTTGATCGCCCAGTTGTCCGATTCGGTTCCGCAGGAGGTGAAAAAGATCTCGGAGGGTTTGGCGCCCAGGGCGGCGGCGGTTTGTTCCCGCGCTGCTTCCAGTGCCTTTTTGGCCTCCCGCCCTTTGGAGTAGATGCTGGACGGATTGCCGTATCCCTCGGTCAGGTAGGGAAGCATGGCGTTGAGAACCGGTTTAGAGATGGGAGTGGTAGCGGAATGATCCGCATAGACGAAGCGTTTTTCCATGATGTGACCTCCCGGACAGCGGGTGCTGTCATATTGCAGTATTGGCGGCGAAAGTATGCCGCAACGGCGGATAAAAAGATACCGTTTTGGTTGGTTTTATTGTATACCAATAAAGTAGAAATTGCAATGGCTTTTTAAAATTTTTTGCTCTCAGCAACGGCCATTTGGTCGCACCGTTCATTTTCCGGATGTTCATTGTGGCCTTTAACCCAGACAAAGCGAACTTCGTGGATCTCCAGCAGGGAAAGAAGGCGTTCCCATAGATCCGCATTCAATGCCGGTTTTTTATCGGGCTTGATCCAACCGCGAGCCCGCCAGCTTTTGGCCCAGCCTTTTTCGATCGCATCGATCAAATAGCGGGAATCGCTGTAAAGGACAACATGGCAGGGGCGTTTGAGGGCGCTAAGCGCCTCGATGGCGGCGGTCAGTTCCATCCGGTTATTGGTGGTCTGCGCCGCTCCGCCCGACATCTCCCGTTCGGCGCCCCGAAAGCGCAGAATTGCAGCCCAACCGCCCGGGCCCGGGTTTCCCGAGCAGGCGCCGTCGGTGAAAATGGTGACAAGCTGGCTTGGATCCTCTGCGATCGACATAAAATACCTCCGGTTCTGTGATATTCTTCATTATAGTATACCGCAGCCCGGGATACAATAGGGCGGGGCACAAGTGGATTCGCCAAACGTGGGAATCAGATTGACAATTGTGAAAAGTGAAGCTATAATTAATAAGAATATGGAGAAATTTTCTCCTTTTTGAAACGGATTTGTTTTTCCGTCGCCGGCCGGAATGGGCGATGGAACCTTACATAACACCGGGTGGTCCCGGAATCTTGAAAATTAAATTTGGAGGGTTATTACGTGCCGGAAAACAATAAAAACGGAGCCGGGGGAAGACGTTTTTTCCCGCGGCGTGGTAAAAGTGCGTCTAATTCAACAGCAAAGAATTCCGAGTCTGTGGTTCTGGAAGAAACGGGGCTGTACGGAAAGATCGAGCTGGATGCGGATAAACTGGTAGGAAGTATCACCGAACTGATGGAGCAGCCCGAGGAGGAACCGGCGAAGTCCACTCAGAAGCCCGCTTCCAAATCACGCTCTGGAAGCAAGAGTGGCAAAAAGACTTCGTCGGCCAAGCAGCAGTCCGGCAAGGAGGAAAAAACAGCTCAGACAGCCGCACCCAAGTCCGAGAAACGACGGGGAAGGCCACGAAAAAAATCGGTTGCTGAGGAGAGCCAGCCGGTCGTACCGGCGCCCGTCCAGGTGTCTGCTCCCGCCCAGCCCGCCGCGAGAAAGAGCGGCCGGCGTACCCGGCAGAAGGAGGATGCGCTCGCTTCTGTTCGAATCATTCCTTTGGGTGGTCTTGGGGAAATCGGAAAGAATATGACGGTGATCGAGACGCCGCAGGATATTGTTATCATCGACTGCGGCCTCGCCTTCCCCGATGACGATATGCCGGGAATCGATCTGGTGATTCCGGATTTCAGCTATGTGGTGCAGAACCGTGACAAGGTGCGCGGCATCTTTTTGACACACGGGCATGAGGACCACATCGGAGGCCTGAGCTATCTGCTCAAGGAGCTGAATATTCCAGTCTATGCGGCCCGGCTGACGATTGGACTCGTCGAAGGAAAACTCAAAGAGGCCGGCAATCTGAAAACGGCCAAACTCAACATCATCAAGGCGGGGGATACGATCCGCTGCGGCAGCATTTCGGTAGAGGCTATCGCAGTCAACCATTCGATCCCTGACGCCTGCGCCTTTGCCATCTTTACGCCGGCTGGCACGCTGGTGCATACCGGAGATTTCAAGATCGACTATACCCCCGTCGACGGACAGATGATCGATCTGGCCCGCTTTGGCGAGCTGGGGCGCCACGGCGTTCTGGCGCTGATGAGCGACTCGACCAACGCCGAACGGCCGGGGATGACCCCCAGTGAACGGCGGGTGGGAGAAGCCTTTGAGATGCTTTTCAACAAGGCGGGGGATCGCCGGATTATCGTTGCTTCCTTCTCCTCGAATGTGCATCGAATTCAGCAGATCATCAACGTGGCGGTCCGTCACGGACGGAAGATCGTTGTATCGGGCCGCAGTATGGAAAATGTCACCGCCAAGGCGATGGAGCTGGGCTATCTCAAGGCGCCCAAGGACGCCGTTCTTGACGTCGACCATATGAAGGGGATCCCCGACGAGAAGATGGTGGTCATCACCACCGGAAGTCAAGGGGAGCCGATGAGCGCGCTGACCCGGATGGCTCGCGGTGAGCATCGGAAGCTTAGTGTTACCTCGCATGATTTCATCATCATTTCGGCTAATCCGATCCCCGGAAATGAGAAGCTGGTAGGGAAAGTAATCAATGACCTGATGAAGCTGGGGGCGGATGTCATCTATGAGAGCAGCATGGGAATCCATGTCTCAGGGCACGCTTGCCGGGAGGAAATCCGCACGATTTTGGGCCTGACCAAGCCTCGCTTCTTTATCCCGGTTCACGGGGAATACAAGCATCTGGCGAAAAACCGGGATCTTGCCCGTGAAATGGGGATTCAGGATGACCGGATCATGGTCGCCGAGAACGGCCAGGTGATCGAGTTGACAGCAGAGTCAATGAAGTCGGTTACCTCGGTTGTCAGCGGTGCCGTCATGGTGGACGGCAGCGGCATCGGCGATGTCGGCAGCATTGTGCTGCGCGACCGCCGGATGCTGTCTGAAGAAGGCCTGATTATCGCGGTGGCTACCATTGATTCCAAGACCGGCGCCATTCTGGCGGGACCGGACGTCGTTTCCCGTGGATTTGTCTATGTGCGGGAATCGGAAGAGCTGCTGGTCGGCGCCCGTCAGGTATGCCGTCAGGCCCTTGCTGCCGCCGGAAACGGACAGGGAGGACGCGAATGGTCCAACCTCAAGCAGGCGGTCCGCGATCAACTCGGCAGCTATCTGTTCAATAAGACCAAACGGCGTCCCATTATCCTGCCCATCATCCAGGAAGTCTGAACTGGACGGTACCGAAATTTAGCCAATGGATTGAATCTGGCTCCTGAAGTGCGTATAATAGGAAACGGATTCAACCATTGGCTTATTTTGACACAGGAGGCTGCCATGCGAAAACATGAAAAACAGTATCGCATCGCGGTACGCATTCCACTGGCTGCACTGATTCTCCTGACGGCAGCGGCATTTTATTGGAATCCGGAGGATTACCGGATTTTAATTCCGATCGCGGCCTTTGTGGCGATTCTGACGATTGCGGTCCTCACCAGCGCCGACCGCTCCCTGGCCAAATTTGCTTTGGATACCGGTAAACGCATCGAGGAGCTGCTCTTTCGCACTCCGCTGGAAACTCCCATGCCGGTCTTTGTTACCGATGAGAACAATGAGATCATCTGGTACAATGAGGAGTGCTACCATAAGGTTATGGGCGACCGGGACTGGTACGGGATGCCGTCGGCCGGAATTCTCGGCGAATCCATTCCGCAGGGAAGCTCCTTTCCGGTGACAATCGACCGGCGGGAGTATACCGTCTATGCGGTAAAAGGGACCGGTTCTCATGCTGGGATGAACTGCTACTATCTGCATGACGATACCCAGCTCAAACACGATGCCAGGATGTACTGGCTGTCCCGGCCGAGTCTCTTTGCCATCATGATCGACAGCCTTGACGAGGTCCTCCAAGACGCCAGGGAAAACGAGCGTTCGCAACTGATTGCCCAGGTGGAATATGTCATCGAGCAGTTTGTCAGCGAGAATAACGGATTTGTCATCAAGACGGATCGGGACAAGTTCTTTGCGGTGATCGAAGAGCGGTATATGAAGGGGATCATCGAAAAGCGGTTTGTGGTGCTCGATCGGGTCCGCGCGCTGTCGAGTGTGGACAAGCTGCCGGTAACCTTGTCGATCGGGGTGGCGCGCGATGTCGCATCCTATCCCGAAGGGGAACAGGCCGCCCGTCAGGCGCTTGATATGGCGCAGGGCAGAGGGGGAGATCAGGTCGCGGTCAAGACGCCCAACGGCTATGACTTTTACGGCGGCCTCTCCAAGGGGATTGAGAAGCGCACCAAGGTCAAAACCCGTATTGTTGCCACAGCGCTGGCCGAGTTGATCGAATCCAGCTCCAATGTAATCATCATGGGCCATAAATTTGCTGACCTCGATGCGCTGGGCGCAGCGGTCGGACTGCTGCGTGCTTCCCGCCAGATGGGCAAGTCGGCTGCTGTGGCGATCAATCGCACCCGGAATCTGGTCGGACCTCTGCTGGAGCGGCTGGAGAAAAACGGCTATGAAAACAGCTTTTACAATCCGACCGATCTGATGGACCGGATTGATGAGCGGACGCTGCTGATTGTGGTGGATACCCACCTGGAGCATGTTTTGGAATCGGCGGAGCTCTATCACCTCTGCAAAAATGTCGCCGTCATTGATCATCACCGGAGAATGGTGGGATATATCGACAACGCGGTGATCTTCTACCATGAGCCCTATGCTTCTTCCGCTTCCGAGATGGTGACCGAGCTGGTGCAGTATTTCGGACGGCAATGCCATGTGACCCGAACCGAGGCGGAGGCACTGCTGGCCGGGATCATGCTGGATACCCGGAACTTCACGATCCGGACCGGAGTGCGGACCTTTGAGGCGGCAGCTTATCTGCGCCGGCAGGGCGCGGATACGGTCGAAGTCCGCAAGATGTTCTCTTCCA
>CASEBP010000152.1 GCA_949285275.1 uncultured Oscillospiraceae bacterium
CCGACATCAGCGCCTTCGCCGTCAGCGGCATCTCGAAGGTAGCCAACACCGCCGTTCTCTTCATCGGTACGATCCTTTACTTCGGCGTCATGGGGGACGCAGGAATGTTCGACCCGATGATCAACCGGTTGGTCCGATTTGCCGACCGGGGGGTCATCAGTATCTTCCTGGCCACCTCAGCCATCACAATGGTCACCCACCTCGACGGCTCGGGCGTCAGCACCTACCTGCTGACCATCCCGGTTATGCTCCCGCTCTATGAGAAGTTCAAGATTCACAAGCTCGACCTGCTGCTGACCACCGCCCTGATGGCCGGCGTCATGAACCTCGTTCCGTGGGGCGGCCCGTTCGTCCGGGTCGGCTCGGTGCTGGGGATCGACCCCACCATCTGCTGGCATCGGATGCTGCCTACCCAGATCTTCGGCGTCCTGCTCTGCTATGGCTTCTCGTTCCTGCTGGCCAAACGGGCGATCCGCTACGGCGCCGGACAGAACCTGGATACGGCGGTCACCGCCGAATCGGCGCTCGCCCAGGCCTCCGATCACAGCCTCAAGCGTCCCCGGCTGACGGTGATCAACTGGCTGCTGACCGTCCTGCTGCTGGTCGCCCTCTTCCTCGGATTGATGCCGTCCCATCTGATCTTCCTGGTCGGCGCGGTGCTCGCCCTCTTTATCAACTACCGCGGCGCCCAGGCTCAGAACGAACGGATCAAGGCACATGCGGCCAACGTGCTGTCGATGGTGGTCGTCGTCATCTCCTCCGGCATCTTCCTCGGGGTCTTCTCCGACACCAAGATGGTTGATGAGATGGTCGTGACGCTGGTACAGATCATCCCGTCCTTCCTGACCCCGGTGCTCCACCTGGTCATCGGCTTCTTCGCCGCCCCGCTCGGGATGTTTATCGGCGCCGATCCCTACGCCTATGGCATGCTTCCGGTCATTCTGGGCATCACCGACACAGTCGGTATCGATCCCCAGTCCGTCGCAATCGCGGTGGTGATGGGCGAATGCGCCGGCTGGACCATCAGTCCCGCCGTCTCGACTGTTTACCTCGGCATCGCGCTGATCGATGTCGAACTCAAGGATTGGCTCAAGCACGCGATCCCCATCGTCTGGGGAATGACCGTCCTGCTGCTGATCTTCGCAGTTGTGACCGGCTGCATCACCGTTTGATTCCCCGGCCCAGCGTCTGACGCGCGATCTGCACAAACCGCAGTACCGCCTGCGAAGGCCGCCCGGTCCGGCGCCAGGCCGCCAAAAAACGGATGTAGAGCGGTTCCTCCCCGACCGACAGGTTGACCGCATTCTGGACTGCGCGGTAGTTGGGAGAGAAATAGTCGGTGCGGATGCACAGCCCGAATCCGATCGCCGCCAACTCGGATGCGATCTCGATGTTGGAAAACTGCATCGTCTCGGGGGAGATCCCCGCCCGGTCAAACAGGCAGAACGCCCCCTGACCGGTCGCCGTATCGGGCGGGGAAACGAGAAACAGTTCGTTGCCCAGCCGCCGCAGATCCACCCACGGATAGACGAAGCCCTTCTTCCAGACCCCTTGCGCCGCGAGCAGGCTGTCCCGGGTCGTACAGAGCTTGAACTGCTCGACAGCGATCGTCTCAAAGCACAGATCGGGATACCGGTCCATCAGCGCGGTGAAGGCGGGAAAGAGCGCGACCTGAATCTCCCCATCGAGCAGCTTCTGAATCTGCTGCTCGGTGCTGCTCTCGAGGATATCGATCCGGTAGTAGGGATATTCCTCACGGAAGACCGGCAGCAGGATCGGGAGGCAATCCCGCGCACGGATCGGTCCGATTCCGATCGCCAGCCGCCCTTCCTGCATCGAAGCGATATGGCGCAGCCGCTCGTTGAAGTCACCGGTGAGGGTCTTGATCTGGGTCGCCATCTGCACATAGCTTTCGCCGGCATAGGTCAGGGTCAGGAACCGTCCGCTTTTGGAAAAGAGCCGGACCCCCAGACGCTTCTCAAAGCCCGCCAGGTATTTGCTCAGGGTCGGCTGGCTGATCCCCAGGTGCTCGGCCGCCCGGGTGACGCTGCGGTACTGGGCGATGGCAAGAATATAATCGATCTCGCGAAGCTGCATACAACATTCCCCCCGCCGGTGCGCCGGCCTCATTTCATCCATGCTGAGTAAAGGAGCCTTCTACCGTCATGATACAGCAAGCATTCGGACTTCACCTCACCGGCAGCCTGCAGCCGGGACAAAACACCGTCGTCATGATCGCCGGAACCCTGCTGAGTCCTGAGGTCTTTGAACGGGTCACGATGCCGCCCGGCTATTCCCCCCTATGGGTCGGATGGCATGACGCTCCCGGGCCGCACAGCGTCGGTGCCGCCGCCGGGAAGATTGCAGAGATGCTGCGGCAAAGCCGCCTGGGAAAAACCCTTTTGGTGGGGCACTCCTCCGGCGGAACCATTGCGATGCTCACCTGCCTGTCCCTCACCGGAACCGGTCTCATCGATGGACTGCTGTTGTGCAACACCGGCGCGAGCAACGAGGGCCACGCCAACGCCCAGAGCATTGAATCGATCGTTGCAGGCTGGAACGAACAGGCGCTCGAACATTTTCTGCGGCGCTGCTTCGCCGGGCCGGTCGAGCCGGCGCTCTTTTCCCGGCTGATGGCCTACGGCAGGCGGATCACCGCCGAGGAACGGGTCGAGCCGCTCATCTCCCAGCGGGAGACCGACCTCACCGACCGGCTGGCTGAGATCACCGTCCCCACCATCGTGGCATACGGCGTCCGGGACACAATCCGCAAGCTCTCCCATGCCGAGCTGCTGCAGCAGCGAATCCCCCACGCCGAGCTGGTTCTCCTCGAAGGCGGGCATACCCCGATGGTCGAGGACAGCGGCGGGTTCTCCCAGGCGCTTGCCCGGCTTGCCAGGATGGCCGTCTCCGGCTGACAACCCGCATAAGCAACCTCTTTTGCCGGCCATCAGTATACCACACCCCCGCTCGCGTCACAACCAAATTTTTTGCGGCCCCGGATGGAAAAGCACCTTCCGGGGCCCTTTTGCATATCCTGGAAGAAGCGGCACAAGCAGCCGTCCGACATTCCGGGAGGAAGGAGCCAGTCCGATGAACCGATCTCACCTTGCACGGATCCAAATTTCCGACTGTTTTTGCAGCCCGACGCCATCCCCCTCTCCCCCCTGTCCCTGGGCTGTGACCGGGCCGACCGGCCCCACCGGACCGACTGGACCGACCGGACCGCAGGGTATCCCCGGGCGGGACAGCAAAAACGGTGCGACCGGACCCACCGGACCGACTGGGCCGACCGGACCGCAGGGCATCCCCGGGCGGGACAGCGAAACCGGCCCCACCGGACCCGCCGGACCGACCGGGCCCACCGGCCCCACCGGACCGCCCGGCAGACCCGGGCTGCCCCGCGAAGCCGGACCCTCCGGCCGACCGGGCCACCCCGGTCGCCGCGGCG
>CASEBP010000153.1 GCA_949285275.1 uncultured Oscillospiraceae bacterium
CGAATTGGCTCCAGGCCCTTGCCTAGTGGCGGAAGCGGTGGGATTCGAACCCACGGTCCCCTCATCAGGGATTACTCGATTTCGAGTCGAGGCCGTTATGACCACTTCGATACGCTTCCCAATCTGATCGCAGCAAATACTACCACGATGCCAAAATATTATATAATGGCTCTGACGAAAAGTCAACTCTTTTTTCCTGGAAAAGCAAACGGCTCCGCGAAACGGCGGAGCCGCACGGGTCAGGAGGACTGCGGTTCTTCGGAGATGGCGGCAGGGTAGGCCAATCCGTGCAGGAAGCCATTGAGGCCCATCGAACAGACGTCTCCTCCGATAATCTTTCCGGAGCAGACGAGCAGGTTCAGCCGGACGGCCTCTTCCCCGCTCGGATGGTTGTGGACGACATAGGAGTAACGGGCGCAGCGCTTTCCCCGGTAGCGGGTCAGGTCGAAGCCCTGTTCCTCCTGGATCTGGTTGTAGTGCTGATAGGTTTCATCAAACTCCCGGGGGATCACTACCTCCAGAATCTCGACTGGTTCAGGGTCCACCGCCCAGCCCAGACCGGCGAGAAATTGCTGGCGTTCCTGTTCGGTCTCTCCGGACTGCCGTTTGGCCGCCGCTGCAACCGTCGGCTGGTCTTCAGCGACGAGCCAGAAGAAAACCCGCCCGGCGGCAACAACCGCAAGCAGCATCATCAGCAGCAGGGCCGGACGGCGCAGCTTTCTACGCATCGAAAAGGAGAGCATCATCATCGCGATTCACCTCGTTGATCTATATGCGGCGTTTCAGATTGGAAGAACAGCGGAGTCCTGCTGCGGCATCGTCCAAAATTGACCAAAAATGACAGAAGCATCGCCGCAAAACGGGATTATTTTGTGCAGGGTACTTGTCAATCTGCGTGAATCATACTATAATTAACCATAAGTGGCGAGCAGTTTCTGCTTGCTGCTGTGCAAAATTTACAATATATCTGGATATTTTTAGATATATTGAAAGGGGTAGATGTAAATTGAAACAGTATCTTGCGGACAAGATCCGGAACATCGCGCTGGTTGGCCACGGTTCCAGCGGAAAGACCTCGCTGGCGGAGGCTCTCCTGTTTCGCGCCGGTGCGACCGATCGTCTGGGCAAGGTTGAAAACGGCGCCACCGTCTGCGACTATGATCCCGAGGAGATCAAGCGTGCCGTTTCGGTCTCGCTGTCTATCGCCCCTCTGGAATGGAACAACACCAAGATCAATCTGATTGATACCCCCGGGTCCTTCGACTTTGCGACCGGCATGATGGAAGGGACCCGTGCGGCGGGTAGCGTTATCATCGTCGTCTCGGCCCGCAGCGGCGTGACGGTCGGCACCGAGAAGGCCTATAAGCTCGCCTGTGAGCAGAACAAGTCGATCATGTTCTTCATCAACAAGATGGATGCCGAACACGCCGACTTTTATAAGGTTCTCGGTCAGCTGCGGGAGAAGTTTGGCTCCCACGTCTGCCCGATCGTGGTGCCCTACTCTGAGGGAGCAGGGGTCGAATGCTACATCGATCTCGTCGCCAATAAGGCGTTCGTGCATGACAAGGGCAACCGGCGCCAGGGTTCGATGCCCAATGTCGGCGGTTTTGTCGAGGAGTGCCGCAATATCATTTCTGAGGCGGTCGCCGAAACGGAGGAGGATCTGATGGAGAAATTCTTCGGTGGCGGCACCTTCACCACCGAGGAAATGGTCCGCGGCATCAACGAGGGACTGAGAACCCGCCAGATTTTCCCGGTGCTCTGTGGCTCTTCGCTGACCCTCGAAGGTATCGATGCGTTGCTCGATGCGATCGTCAGCCACCTGCCCTCGGCTAAAAATGCCACCAACGAGATCGGCGTGACCCCCGACGGGGAAGAGGTTGAAGTGGTCTGCGATGTGCTTGAGCCGCTTACGGCCTATGTCTTTAAGACGATCGCCGACCCGTTTATCGGCAAGCTTTCCTATGTCAAGGTTCTCTCTGGCAAGCTGTCCGGAGAAATTACGCCGATCAACGCCCGCACGGGAAATCCCGAGCGGCTCGGCAAGCTGCTCTATATCACCGGAAAGAAGCAGGAGGATGTTGCCGCGGTTCCGGCCGGTGACATCTGTGCCGTCGCCAAGCTCGGCGAGACGCTGACCGGCGATACCCTGTGCGACCCCAAGCGGGTTGTGACCCTGCATGAGATTGGCTATCCGATGGCGACCCTGACGATGGCGGTCGTCGCCAAAAAGAAGGGAGAGGAAGGAAAGATCGCGCAGGGTATGGCGCGCCTGATCGAAGAGGATCCGGTGGTCACCTTTGTGCAGGATCCTGAGACCAAGCAGCAGCTGATCTCCGGCCTGGGCGACCAGCATCTCGACGTCATCGTCTCCCGCCTCAAGAGCAAGTTCGGCACCGAGGTCACGCTGGAGAAACCTCGTGTCGCCTATCGTGAGACGATTCGCAAGAAGGTTAAGGTCCAGGGCCGCCATAAGAAGCAATCGGGCGGCCACGGACAGTTCGGTGATGTCTGGATCGAATTCGAGCCGTGTGATTCCGATGGCCTGGTCTTTGAGGAGAACGTCTTCGGCGGTTCGGTTCCGAAGAACTTCTTCCCCGCGGTCGAAAAGGGACTGCAGGAGGCGATCAAGCACGGCATGCTGGCCGGTTATCCGATGGTTGGGCTGAAGGCCACCCTGGTGGATGGGTCCTATCACCCGGTCGACTCCTCCGAAATGGCGTTCAAGACCGCGGCGTCGCTCGCCTATAAGGCGGGAATCCCGCAGGCCAGCCCGGTCATCCTCGAGCCGATCGGCAGCCTGAAGGTCTATGTTCCCGATAGCTACACCGGCGATATTATCGGCGATCTCAACAAGCGCCGCGGCAGAATCCTCGGCATGAATCCGTGGGGCGATGGCACCCAGGAGATTGTAGCGGAGGTTCCAATCAGCGAGATGTATGATTTTACCACCACGCTGCGTTCGATGACCCAGGGCCGCGGGAATTTCGTGCTGACCTTTGAACGGTATGAGCAGCTTCCCGGCCAGCTGGAGGCATCGGTAATCGCCGAAGCCAAAGCCCTTTCGGAAGAGGAATAGCCGTTGGAAAACAAAGAGGGACGGCCCTGTGGGGGCTGTCCCTCTTTTGCTGTACCCGGCCGGTCAGCCGACGGGTGTTGCCTGTTGCAGTTCCTGTTCCAGCTGCTCCCAGCCGGTCAGATAACGGTTGGACAAACGGCGGATTTCAGGTTCATCCTGTGCCGCCGCCGGGTCTGCAATGGCGATGACTGGGAATCCTGCCGCCACGGCGGTGCGGATGGCGTAGAGTGAGTCCTCAAAGACGGCCGCCTCTTCTGGCTTGGCGTCCAGCAGAGCGGCTGCCTTCAGAAAAAGATCAGGCCGGTCCTTCTTGATTCCGCCGACGTCTTCAACGGTCAGAATCTGATCAAAGAGCGGGGTGAGCCCTTTCGCCTCGAGAACCGGATCAACCAGCTGATGGGCGGTCAGGGTGGCAATGGCTGTCCGGATCCCCCGCCGGCGCAGGGCGCGCAGTGCCTGTTCAGCGCCCGGTTTGGGAGAAACCTGGGTCAGGTATCCCTCGAGTGCCAGCCGGTCACAGAACTCCCACAGCTCCTCCTGCCGTTTGTCTAGCCCGAATTCGGCGATCAGCCAGCCCGCTGAGCCGTGCAGCCCCAGTGTGTCCATCGTTCGAAAGACCCGCTCGGCCGGTTGGATGCCCAGCCCGGTGAGAAACCGGACCTCAAGGTCCCGCCACATCCCCATCGAATCGAGAATGGTGCCGTCCAGATCAAAGATCGCAGCTTTCATATGTGCCTCCCTGGTTTGACTCTGCCGTCTATCATAGCACAGTTGCGCCGGGGTGGCAACAGAGAGGATTTGGTTTGTATCTCCGCTGGCGGCTGTGAAGTGCTCTCAGCCAGAACCGGATATCACGATACCCCGGCTTCAGCCGGCCTTCGATCGGAATCGAATGTTTCCTGCAAGCGCCGGCCGGCTATCACCGAAAGGCGGGGGCCTGTAGGAATAAGACGCGCACCGTCCCAGTAATGGAACGGTGCGCGCCTTCGCTTGGATTGGGAATCACAGTTGGTTCTGAGCGGAGCCAATCAAAGAAAGGAATACTTCATGTTGGTATAGTGGCTCTGCTCCGGCTGAAAGCCCACCTTGCGGTAGAGGTTCAGTCCCGCCTCGGTAGCCTTGAGCTCCATGTAGGAGGCGCCTCCTTCCCGGGCTCCGTTGAGCGCCATGCGAACCAGCTTCTGTGCATGCCCCTGCCGGCGAAAGTCCGGCAGGGTATAGACATTGAGCAGGATCGCCGTTCTGCCGGTGGGAAAAGAGGGGCTGGCCGGCTTGTCAACGAGAATCACCAGTGCGGTCGAAACCAGGCGGCCGCCCTGATCGGCGACATAAACCAGCAGATCCTTCCCCATATGCGCGCTGAAATACGAGGGAAGCCGTTGGGAGATGAGCGCTGCGGATGCGGCTTCTATCGGGCCCATATCCTCTGTAAGGTAGGCCAAACGCAGATTGATGAGCTGTGAAATATCTTCCGGTGCGCCGGAACGGTAGATCATACCTTACCCCCTTTTTTGCACCGCTCAGTACCCGATTACCGTGGCAAAGATCGTCAACGCCAATCCAACCAGCCATTCGGCCAGCACGATCTTCCAGGCGAATTTCAACCAGTGCTTATACTGAATCCGGGTCGCGGCAAGATAGGTAATCATGGAAGTATAGGTCGGGATCAGGCAGTTGTTGATGCCGTCGCCGCACTGGAAGGCAAGGACCGCAGTCTGGCGGGAGATTCCCAGCAGATCGGACAGCGGAACGACGATCGGCATGCTGACTGCCGCCTGGGCGGAACCCGAAGGAACCCCCAGATTCAGAATGGTCTGCACGACCAGCATACCTGCGGCGGTGATTACACCCGGCAGATATTCGAGAGGCTTGGCGAGGTAATAGACGACCGTGTCGATGATGACGCCATCTTCAAGGATAACCGAGATGGCTTTGGCAAAACCGACCGCCACGGCACCGCCCACCATGTCCTTCATGCCAAGGACAAAGTAGTCGGCCCATTCATTGAGGGAATAGTGGTAGATAATGCCGGTAACCACCGCGATCCAGAAGAAAACGGCGGAAAACTCCCCAAACCACCATCCCTGGGAGCTGGCGCCCCAGATCAGGAAAGCAAACCCGATGGCAAAGGCCGCGAGTCCCAGATATTCCTTCTTGCTGGCCTTTGCAGTGAGATCGAGTTCGGTCTTCCACGACTCGGTGATCCCCATGCCGTAAACCACACTTTTGGTGGGATCCGCTTTCACATTGTACGCGTATTTGACGATCATGACGCTGGAAACCGCCAGCAACAGGACCAGCAGGATCCAGCGCAGCCAGCTGCCGGAGAAGGGCTCGAGCTCGGCGATCGACTGTGCCACCCCCACATTGAAGGGATTAAAAATACCTGCCGTGTATCCGGCATTTCCGCCGATGAAAACGATCGCCATTCCCACCAGCGGGTCAAAGCCCAACGCTACGCACAGAGTCACCACTGCCGGGACAAAGGCGACCCCCTCCACCGTCATGCCGAAGGTAAAGCCTCCGACTGCCATTACGGCCATCAGCACGGGAATCATGATCTTTTCCCGGCCTCGGACCTTTCTTGTGAGCACATTCTGCAAGAAGAAATTGATGGCGCCGGCCTTGGTAATAATGCCCATCGCGCCTCCCATGATGAGCATAAAGCCGATGATATCCGAACCGGACTGGAAACCGGCGTGGATCTTGACCGGAAGGTTAATCAGAGAGATCCCATAATCCCCTTCGACCTCATGGAAGGTTCCCGCGACAACAACCGTACGGCCATTTCTCTCCTCACGGTCGTACTCTCCTGCCGGCAGGAAGTTGGTCATCAAAATGGCGATGACGCACAACCCGATCAGGATAATGTACGTATCTGGGAATTGAAAATGCCGGGTTTTTTGTTTTTTCTCTTTTGTACTCATTGTTTCCCCTCCGTTTCTGTTCGGCGTGGGCAAACACACCGGCAACAGGCTTGCTGTTGCCCGGCGTCCCTCTGCTTTGGCGGACGTAGTACTTACCAGATCATCAGTTCCTTTGCCTTTTCGCGCAGCTCATCCCGAAAATCGGGGTGCGAGATGGCAATCAACTGTTCCACGCGGTCCTGAATGCAGCGGCCCTTCATCTTGGCGACACCGTATTCAGTTACGATATAATCGATGTCGTTTCGGGTGATGTTGACCACCGATCCGGGGTAAAGGGTGGGCTGGATGGTGGAAATCGTACCATTCTTGGCGGTGGAGTGTACCGCAATGATCGATTTTCCCTCCTTTGCGTGGCTGGCGCCGACCGCAAAGTCCCCCGCCCCGCCGGGGCCGGAGAATTGCCGGGTGCCCAGCGACTCGGAACAGATCTGGCCGGTCAGATCAATCTGCAGACAGGTATTGATAGAGGTCATCCGGTCGTTTTTCGCGATAACCGCCGGATTGTTGATATAGCTGGCTCTCATGATCGATACCATTGGGTTCTCGTCAAGGTAATCATAGAGCTTTTGGGAACCCAGGGCAAATGCCCCGACGATCAAGCCGGGGTGGAGCGTTTTGCGCCGGCAGGTGATGACGCCCTGTTCAGCCAGATCCGCAATGATGCTGGTGATCATTTCGGTGTGGACGCCGAGGTCGTTTTTTTCTGCCAGGAACTTTCCGACAGCGTTGGGAATTTTGCCGATTCCCAGCTGAATGGTGGCGCCGTCCGGAACCAGGCCGGCGACATACTGTCCGATCTTCATCTCCACGTCGGTCGGATCGATGTTGCTGATGGTGATATTTTCCTGGTCCAGTTCCACGATATAATCAACATCGCGGATATGAACCATATTCTGGCCCTGCACCACCGGCAGGTTCCGATTGACCTGCAAAATCACCGTATCCGCGGCTTCCAGAGCGTCCATCTCATAGACCATATTGAGCGGAAGGCGCATAAAGCCGTGCCGGTCCATCGGGGTGACCATGCCGTAAAAAATATTGATCTTCTGGTCCTCAAGCAGCCGCTGGGTATTGTTATGCATATGCCCGGGAACCAGGCTGGAAAGTTTTTCTGCATGATGCTTGCGGTTGCAGGCATCATAAAAGGTGGTCATCGCCTGGAAATGGCCTGCCATCTCCTTCTGGCTGGCGAAGGGATAGTCCTTCCACAGTCCGCCATGCCGGATCCGCACATGCTCCACCCGGTCGCGGATGGTGTGCAGATTTTCCAGAAAGGCCATCGGTTCCAGCGCATTGTAGGAGATGCAGATGTAATCATCGGACCGGATCATCCCATAGACTTGGTCCAGGGTGATTCGCTTTTGCTCATATTCCTTCTTCCAGTCGTTCATAAGCGTCCCCCTTTCACAGGCCAGGGCAGGCTCACCTGCCGTGGAACACCGGCTTTCTCTTTTCGACAAAAGCGCGTCCCGCTTCCTTGAAATCCTCGGTCTTTTTGTGCTCACGGTTGAGCTCGGAGGAATAATCCACCTTTTCGCCCAGCTGCACCGGATCATAGACCTTCAGGATGACCTGCCGTGCATACCGCAGTCCCAGCGGATCGTGTTTGGCGATGTCGCGGGCAATTGCCAGGGTTTCCTCCTCGAGCTGGTCCTCCTCGACGACCTTGATTACCATGCCGTGCCGGTACATTTCCTCTGCCGACAGAAGGTTCCCGGTCAGAGACATGTAGCGGGTCACCTTCGGCGGAAGGCAATAGCTGGCTTCCGGCGCGCCTCCGATTACCCCGATGTTCAGCTCGGTGATGCCGAACCGGCCCTTTTTGCTTGCGATGACCACATCCGATACCGCTGCCAGACAGAATCCTGTTCCCACACAGGCGCCGTTGACCGAACAGACAACCGGAAGCTTGGAAAACAGCACTGCGTTGCCCGCTTCGTCAACGATCGAGGAATAGTTGGGATTTTGATAGACGGTATCATCCGAGAAGATACTGATATCATTTCCCGCTGAGAACATCTTGCCCTTGGCGTTCAGGATGACGCAGCGCAGGCCGTTTTCCGGGTCATCGGTGAATTCAAAGGCCGCCTTTACCTCGTGATACATCTGTGGGGTAAAGGCGTTGACAGGAGGACGGTTGAGGGTCACAACGGCAATGTGATCTTCAATGACAGAGATCTCAATAAATTCGAGTTTCGGTATTGGCTTCATAAGCTCTCCTCCTTCACAGACCGGTTGACATTTTCCGACGAGCCGTTGTGCCGATGCTATCCACTGAAGTTTCGGTTATTCGGACAATTTCGGCATTTAGCTGTAAAATAATTATAATTTAATAATAAATATATTAAAAATGAATAAAATTTATAGGCGGCATAACCAACATTCATTTTATTCCCGACAAAATCTCTGCTAAAATTAAAGTGAAGAAGTATAAGCATATGGTTTACAGAAAACGGTTTGAATCGAAGGTGACGGCTGTGGAGATCAGACAGATCAAATACTTTATCGAAATTGTCAACTATCAGAGCTTTTCCAAGGCCTCGTCTGCACTGTATGTGACACAGCCTGCCCTGACCAAGGCAATTAAACTGCTGGAAGATGAACTGGGATTTAAGCTGATAGACCGGGGTTCAAACCATTTTCGGCTGACCGATCAGGGGGAGATTTTTTACCGCAGTGCCTGCGATGTTTACAGCAGTTTTCAAGATTTGGGAAATATCGTCAAAGACAGCGGAGCCGGCCTTTGCGGCAAGGTCAATATTGAAGCGCTGGTCCTTGCCAGCTCCTTCTTTCGGGAACTGGTCAGCCGTTTTGCCATCCACTATCCCGGCATTGATATCCATATCAAAGAAAACCCGTCGATGGAGGTCCTGAAAAATGTACAGGCCAATTTATGTGATGTCGGATTTGTATTGATGCCGGTCGGCAATCTGGGAAACTGCGAAAGCAGCGTGATCTGTACCGAAAAGATGTACCCGGTGCTGCGCCGCGACCATCCCCTTGCCACAAAGGACTGTATCTGCGTGCAGGATCTGGCGGATCAGGGGCTGATCCTTTTTAACGACGATTATCAGCCTCATCTGGATATTATGCGGCTTTGCTTCGAGAACGGCATCACGCCAAAGGTCATCAACAGTGCGCCGAGAATCAATTTGTTGCTCCATATGGCAAAATATCGAAACGGTGTCACCTTCCTTCCGGAATCCTATATCGAGGAATATGTGACGGGGGATTATCCGGAACTGGTGGCAAAAAAATTCAGCCACAACATCAAGCGAGAGGTAGCTATTCTCTATAATAAGAATCGCTACCTGTCACGTGCTGTAGGGCTGGTTTTGAAATTTGCCAATGAATTTTTCAGCAGCGAGTCAGGAGACTTTGTACGACGCAAGTCCGGAAATAGTTGAAACGGAACGATCTCCGTGCCAAAAAAAGGACGCCTTGCAGGCGTCCTTTTTTGCAGGAAGGAAATGAAAGCTCACAGGATCTCTTCGATGTGGGAGATATACTCCAGAGAACGAAGAGCCTCGATGATTTCGCTGTGCTTCTTATACTTTTTCAGCTCCGCGCTGTTGATGGTGAAGGAAACGGTATAGACGCTCAGCCCCGAGTTGAGATAGGCAGGGTTGAGTTCAATGTCATCAATACGCATCCCCAAGCGGCGGATTGTTGCGACAAAATACCGCAGGTCGGTCTTGTTTTTGAGCTCAAGATGGACCTCAAAGTGGTTGGACCGGTCCTTGAGGTATTTCTCAAAGGCGGGGAAGAAGGAGAGACTGCACAACAGCGCCGCATAGGCGATCAGCGCCGCGGTGTACATCCCTGTGCCGATCGCGAGGCCGATGATGCCGCAGGCCCACAGGCCGGCGGAGGTAGTCAGGCCCTTGATCTGCCCTTTTGAGCTGAAGAGAATCGAGGAGCCCGAGATGGAGGCTGCCCCCATGATGACTGCCGCCGAGATCCAGCATGAGTTTCCTGCGCCGACCAGAGACTGTTCCACGATCGCCGCGACGGTTGCCGCCAACGAGACGATAATGAAGGTACGCAGCCCTGCCGAATGGCGTTTGCTCGAACGCTCACAGCCTACCGTCGACGCCAACACCACCGACAGTGTAACCCGCAGCAGAATGGAACCGGTATTCAGACCGGCGGCCCATTCTCCAAGCAGGCTCACCAGATAATCCTGTGTCATATTAACCCCTCCTGTGACGTGCCACACCGACTGCCCGGATCCGGCTCAGTGCGGCCAGCTGATCTTCGGCTGCCTCGAGAAAGGCCTGTTCCTCCTCGCTTGTATCGCTGGTGCGGGATAGCTCCTCCTGAATCGCCTGGATTCTGCGGATCAGCAGCTCCACGGCGCTTGGCTCTTCTTCGCCCACTGTGGCAGGCTGCGGCACAAGGTCCTCCAGCCGGTTGGAGTATGATCCGGACAGATAGAGCGACAGCTTGGCACAGCCAGGGCCAATCAGCTCATAAAGAACGCTGGAGGCGAGGATAACCGTTTCCAGTGCGATGCCAGCCTCGCCGCCGATCGCCCGTTCACCGAGCGCCGCCAGGCCAATGGCAACCCCCGCCTGCGGAACCAGCGCCAATCCGAGGTAGTCCCGCACGGCCCGCGGCTTTTTTACCCCCAGGCAGCCCAGATAGGCGCCGGCGTATTTTCCCAGGATTCGCGCAAAGAAATAGACCACTCCCACCGTGAGCAGCGGGGTGCTCCCCACCGAAGCGGAGGAGCTGGTTAGCGCGTCAAGCCGGAAGGAAAGACCCGACCGCACAAAAAACAGCAGCAGGATCGGTGGGGTGAAATAGTTGAGCTGCCGGAACAGCTTTTCATCCCCGGTGACATTGATATATACGGTGCCCATAGACATGCAGCCGAGAAGCGGCGATACATCGAGCATCGCACAGATGCCGCAGAAGGCAAAGAGCAGCGAGACCGAGATGATCAGCCGGTTATCGGTGGAACGCCGGTGCGGCATCAACTGTTTGAGCAGCAGGCCAAACAGCCCGCCCAGCAGCAATACCCCTGCATTGATGGCAATCGGACGCAGCACATTTCCCGCACTCAGCTTTGAACCTCCGACTGCCGCCAGTGCCAGCGAGATCGCCACGCTGTATTCCACCAGTCCCACCACATCGTCGAGGGCGACAACCTGCAGCAGGGTGTCCACAAAGTCGCCGTGAGCACCGGTTTGCCGGATGGTCATCATCGTCGATGCCGGGGCGGTGGCGGCGGCAAGTGCCGACAGGACAATTGAAAAAACCAGATCCACCCCAAGCAGGAAGTAGACCGCCCAGAAGACCACGGCAGTCGCCATAAGGGCTTCCAGCACCGTGATAAAGACCACCTTCGCTCCGTTGCGGCGCAGGGCGGTCAGGGTGAAAAATTCGCCGGTTCCAAATGCGATGAAGGCCAGCGCAACATCCGGCAGAAACTCCATCCCGCTGACAACGGAGGCGGGGACAAGGTTGAGGGCAAACGGCCCGATCAGAATGCCGGTCAGGATATACGCCGTCACATCAGGGAGCCGAAGCCGCTTGGTCAGCCGGGTCATCGCAAATCCGCAGAAGAGCATCAGCGCAATGGAGATGATGATGGAAGCGGCAGCATGGGAATCCATTGCACCGCGAATGAGTTGGTAGATCATTCGGTCCTCCGTTTCTGGTTGAGCTCGGAAAATTTTTCCGATTACCTTGCTTTTTTATGGCGATATGATACAATGGACTAAAAATAAAGTCAAATTATAGTTAATTAGATTACCATTATAAATGTTTATGGAGGTTGCTATGCTGAGCGTCAAGCTGAAGACGCTGCTTGCCGTGGTGGAGCAGCGCAACTTTACGAAGGCCGCCGAACAGCTGTCGCTGACCCAACCGGCGGTCAGTCACCACATCAGCCAGCTGGAGGAGGAGTTCGGAGTCACTCTCTTCCTGCGGGGAAAAGGCGGATTGCGTCTGACCGAAGAGGGAGAAATTGTCGCTCAGTATGCCCGCCGGATGGCCGCACTCTACAACCGGCTCCAGCAGGATCTCGCCAGCACAGAAAAGCGGATTACCAAGCTTCGAATCGGCATCACCCACACGGCAGAGAGCAATCTGACCGCCGAGGTTCTGGCTAAATACAGCGGGCAGAATACGGGATTTAGCATAACGATTCTTACGGATACGATCAATAATCTTTATGCAATGCTCGAAAATTATGAAATTGACCTCGCGATTGTGGAGGGGGCGACCAACAGCCACGCCCTGCGTTCGCTGGTGCTCGACACCGATTTTCTGGTCTGTGTCGTGTCCCCGGACAACCCGCTGTCCCGCCGCGCGATGATCACCCTCGACGAAATCCGACGGGAGCGGCTGATCTTGCGGCTGCCCAGTTCGGCCACCCGTATCCTCTTTGAATCGACGCTGCGTAGCCGCAACGATTCGCTGGATAACTACAATGTGGCGATCGAGGTGGACAACATCGCGACCATCAAGGATCTGGTGCGGAAAAATCTCGGTGTTTCGGTGCTGCCCAAGAGCGCCTGCATCAAGGAACTGCGGCGGCATCAGCTCGCAGCGCTGCCGATTGAGAATCTGAGCATGGTGCGCGAAACCCGGATTGTCTACGGCCACGATTTCGCCCACCAGGAGGTTCTGCAGACCATCACCGAGCTCTATCGAGAGACGGTCAACAACTACCGGTGAATATTGTGCGGCGCTGCAAAGCAAAAAGGGCGCGTGTTCTGGCTGCAGGCCGGGGAAGGCAAATAAAAAAGCACCCAAAAGGGTGCCGCATATAAAGCGGTATCAACAATCAACGGCAACAGGGCAGCCGCCATACGGATGGCAATGAGAGGCGGGCAAGAGGTCAAAGACTTCTTGCCCGCTTTTTCTATATCGCATGGAGCAATGGGACAGCATTTCCCTGTGCCAACCAGCATACTTATGCCTCCAAACAAATGGCAGAGCCGATGACCGCATTTTATCCTGCGTGTTATCGACCCTGCGTCCATGCGTCTGGCTCAATGATTCATTCCTATCTTGGGAGAGACGGCCGGTTTAGATCGGCTGGGCCGCGGGCACAAATTTGGGGAAAAGGAAAAGGCCCGGAGCGCGTTTGGCTCCAGGCCCCGCCTGGTGGCTTGGTTGGTCACTTTAGATCGCCTGGGACGCGGGCGCAAATTTTAGGCAAAGGAAAAGGCCCGGAGCGCGTTTGGCTCCAGGCCCCGCCTGGTGGTGCCGCTGACCGGGATCGAACCGGTACGCTGTTTCCAGCGAGGGATTTTAAGTCCCTTGCGTCTGCCAGTTCCGCCACAGCGGCAAAATAAAGATGCGGTTTTATTTTACAATAGAGGGGGAGGGATGTCAAGAAAGCAGCCATATTGAAAAAGGAGAGATGCAGGTCTTTCACGAGGGAACAGGCGGCAGATCCGGCGCCGATATCCCTCGTTTCGGCCGTAAAAACGGGCTGGATAGGCAAGATCAGCCGTAGATTTCCTCGTCATCGGCATAGGGGGATCCCCGGGAAACGCAGAGAAAATATCGGCATGCTGATGGACTTGCGCTGAAATGGGTGCTATAATAATCCTATTATGGCAACGCGGGTATCGACCGCCGCCGCTCATTATGCTGTCAAGGAGGCCTTTGTCATGGAATACAAGATTGCAAACCGGATCGCAGGGGTTCAGGGTTCGATCATCCGTGAGCTGTTTAAGCTGGCGGCCGATCCGAATATGATTGCGTTCGGCGGTGGGAATCCCTCGCCGGATACCTTCCCAACCGAGGAGATCGCCCGGATTACCGCCGAGGTTCTGGAGAAGAATCCCTCCTCGGTGCTGCAGTACGGCCTTTCGGAGGGCTATCCGCCGCTGCGCGAGACGATGAAGAAGCATCTGGCCAAGGTGGAGCACCTTTCCTTTGACAAGAACGAACTGTTTATTCTGTCGGGCGGACAGCAGTGTGCTGACCTGGTGACCAAGGTGCTGGTCAACGAGGGGGATGTCGTGCTGGTTGAGGAGCCGTCCTTTGTCGGTTGTCTCAACACCTTCCGCTCCTACGGTGCGAAGCTGGTGGGCATTCCGATGCAGCCCGACGGCATGGATCTCGACGCGCTGGAGGCGGCGCTGCGGGAGAACAAGAACGTCCGCCTGCTCTACATCATCACCAGCTTCCAGAACCCGACCGGATTTACCACCAGCGCAGAGAAGCGCCGCAAAATCTATGAGCTGGCGCAGAAGTACGATATCTGCATCTTCGAGGACAACCCCTATGGGGAGCTTCGGTTTGCCGGAGAGCATCTCGATCCGATCAAGGCGCTGGATACCGACGGACGTGTGCTGTACGCAGGCAGCTTTTCCAAGACGATGGCGCCGGCCTTCCGGCTGGGCTTCCTGGTCTTTGATCAGGCGCTCGTCTCACGGATGACCGTTGCCAAGCAGTGCACCGACGTGCATTCGACGACCCTGTTCCAGTATATCTGCAATGAATATATGACCAAGTGCGACTACGACGGCCACATCGAAAAGACCCGTGCCCTCTACCGTCACAAATGCGACCTGATGCTCAGCGAGATGGAGAAGCAGTTTGCTCCCGGCGTACGGTTTAACCGGCCGGAAGGGGGGCTGTTTGTCATGGCGTTCCTGCCTGATGGCATGGATTCTTATCCGTTTGTCGCCGAGGGAATCAAGCGCGGGGTCGCCTGTGTGCCGGGCATTGCCTTCGCGGCGGATGAGAGCGGCACCCACAACGGTTTTAGGATGAACTACTCCTCGCCGGCCGATGACAAGATTGTCAAAGGGGTCGAGATTCTCGGAAAGCTGACCCATGAATGGCTTTCCCGGTGAGCTGAGACAAGAAAGGTGGATTGTAATGAGTGAAGTGACGGCGGCGCCCGCCGCGGAACAGAAAAAGGTGGTGTTGTCGGGGATCCAGCCTTCGGGACTGATCACAATCGGCAACTATCTCGGCGCGGTCAAGAACTGGGCGGAGATTCAGGAGCAGTACCGCTGCCTCTTCATGATCGCCAACCTGCATGCCACCACTGTGCGGCAGGATCCGGCCGCGCTGCGGAAAAACACCCTTGAGGGCTATGCGATGCTGCTGGCCTGTGGGGTGGACCCCAAACGGAGCGTCGTCTTTGTCCAGAGCCAGAACCCCCATCACACCGAGCTGATGTGGGCGCTCAACTGCTTTACCCAGTTTGGGGAGCTGTCCCGGATGACCCAGTTCAAGGATAAGGCTGCCCGCTATGCGGACAATGTCAACGCGGGATTGTTTACCTATCCTACCCTGATGGCGGCGGATATCCTGCTCTATCAGGCGCACTATGTGCCGGTGGGAATCGATCAGAAGCAGCATGTTGAGCTGACCCGCGATATCGCCCAGCGGATGAACGGGGTGTTTGGCAATCTGTTCACGATGCCGGAATGCCTGTTCCCCAAAGCGGGGGCGAAGATCATGTCGTTGACCGATCCGGGAAAGAAAATGTCCAAATCCGACCCCAATCCCAAGTCCTATGTTGCGGTGCTCGATCCGCGGGATACGGTGATCAAAAAGTTCAAAAGCGCGGTCACCGATTCGGGCAGCGGCATCTACCGCGCCGAGGGCAAGGAGGGGATCAGCAACCTGATGACCATCTACTCGGCCTTCACCGGAAAGAGTGATGGCGAGATTACCGCCGAGTTTGAGGGAAAAGGCTATGGAGATTTCAAGATGGCGGTCGGCGAAACGGTCGCCGATGCCCTTGCACCGGTGCGGGAGCGGTTTGCCGAGCTGATGAAGGATCGCGCCTATCTCGACGCATGCTGCGCCGAGGGCCTCGAGCAGGCGATGCGGATCTCCCGCCGCACCCGCGACAAGGTCTATAAGAAAATGGGATTTACCCTCTGAAATAGAAAGAAGACGCCGTCCCGGCCGGGCGGCGTCTTCTTTTGACGAACGGACTCTGCCCTTGGTGTACCTGCGGCGCGCGAAGGCCCCCGTTTGTACAAGACGCCGCCCACAGAGGACGGCGTCTTGTACAAGAAGAGACAGAACAAAGAGGGAAAGCAGAAGGATTTCAAAAAGGAAAGAGCATCTTGCCATAGGATGGAAACGGCCAGATCTCTTCATCGACCATTCCTTCAAGGGTATCCGCTGCCGCACGCAGCTGCTGCATTGTGGGAAGGATCGAATCATGGCAGTACCGGGCCCGTTCAAGGGGATCGATGTGGTGATCGAGCTCCCCGAGCAGGCAGTCGAGCGACTGGGCCGCCTCGTCAAGACGCAGCGCTTCCGGGGAGAGGCGGGTCAGCAGCGTCTCCTCGAGGGAGCAGCCGGAAGGCAGGCTCAGGCTGCGCTTGGCCGCCGCCGCTTTGGCCAGCCTGCCGGAATAGCGCAGGACCGCCGGCAGGATGTTCTTGCGGGCCATCTCAAGAGCGGTTGCCGCCTCAATGCCGATCGTTTTGCAGTAATTTTCCAGTGTGATCTCATAACGGGAGAGAATCTCCGGCTCGCTGAGAACCCCGTGACGGGTGAAGAGCGAGAGGCTTTGTTCGCTGAGAAAGGCGGGCATCGCTTCGGGGGTGTTGGCCAGGTTGGAGAGGCCGCGGCGCTTGGCTTCCTCCTGCCAGGCCAGGGAATAGCCGTCTCCGTTGAAGATGATCCGCTGATGCTCCCGTACCGTCCTGCGGATCAGATCGTTGAGCGCTTTGGTGAAGTCAGGGGCCGATTCCAGGATATCAGCGAACTGGGAGAGCTCCTCGGCGACAATGGTGTTGAGGACGAAGTTGGGCCCCGCGACCGAGAAGGAGGAGCCGGGCATCCGGAATTCGAACTTGTTTCCGGTGAAAGCGAAGGGGGAGGTCCGATTGCGGTCGGTCAGATCCCGCGGAAAGCGCGGAAGCACGTTGACCCCGATGGTCATATCGGCGGCCATCGAGCCGTTGTAGGGCTTTCCGGCGGCGATCGCATCGAGAATAGCGGTCAGTTGTTCGCCCAGAAAGATAGACAGGATCGCGGGCGGCGCCTCATGGCCGCCGAGCCGGTGATCATTTCCGGCCGAGGCGACCGAAACCCGCAGCAGGTCCTGATAGTCATCCACCGCCTTGATGACCGCCGAGAGGAAGAGAAGAAACTGGGCGTTCTCCTGCGGGGATTCCCCCGGTTCGAGCAGGTTGAGGCCGGTATCGGTCGACAGGGACCAGTTGTTGTGTTTTCCCGATCCATTCACCCCGGCGAACGGCTTTTCATGCAGCAGGCAGACCATATCGTGGCGCAGCGCAACCTTTTTGAGCAGCTCCATCGTCAGCTGGTTCTGGTCGGCGGCAATGTTGACCGCCGAAAAGACCGGCGCCAGCTCATACTGGCCGGGGGCAACCTCCTTGTGCTCGGTTCGGACCGGGATGCCCAGACGCCAGAGCTGCTCGTCGAGATCCTGCATGAATTCACTGATAGTCGGGCTGATCGAGCCGAAGTAGTGATCCTCC
>CASEBP010000154.1 GCA_949285275.1 uncultured Oscillospiraceae bacterium
GAGCAGAAGCACATGGTGGTCGCCCCCTCCAAGGCGGTCAACGCCGGTGGCGTGTCGGTTTCCGAGCTCGAGATGGCGCAGAACGCCGAGCGTCTCTACTGGAGCGCCGAAGAGGTCGACGCCAAGCTCAAGGGCATCATGAAGAACATCTATCATTCCTCTGTCGAGGTCGCTGAGCGCTATGGGCTGGGCTATGACCTGGTCGCCGGCGCGAATATCGTGGGCTTCCAGAGAGTTGCCGATGCCATGATGGCGCAGGGCATCTTCTAAAGATTGTCTCTTCCGTCACAAAAAAGGACCGCCTGACAGGCGGTCCTTTTTATGTGCGGAGAATGGGAGAAAAACAGCAGTTTCTCTTCCCGTTTTTTACTTCTTCAGATCGGTTTGTTACTTTTCGTGGACAATCAGCTCGAGCACATCGGGACGTGCATAATGACCGCAGGGGTCGAATTCCATCCGGCTGAGCGGCACCTTTTCCATGTCGAGATCGGCATAGAGGATGCCCTCCTGATCCCAGAGCGGATCGGTGACATAGTGGCCGAAGGGATCTACGACGCAGCTTCCGCCGCGGCAGACGATCTCAGGCAGGCGGCTAATCTCCTCGGGGCAGCGAAGCCCGTCGGGGTACATCGCCTTGGTGAAGAATTGGTCGCAGTTGATGAAATAGCAGCGTCCCTCCAGCGCGATGTGGCGAATGGTGTCTTGCCACTCGGGATTGTCGTTGGTGTTTGGAGAGAGGTAAAGGGTGATGCCTTTCTGATACAATGCTGCCCGGGCCAGCGGCATATAGCTCTCCCAGCAGATCATGCAGCCCATCGGGCCCCACGGCGTTGCTACAATCGGGAAGTAATTCCCCTGAGCGTCTCCCCAGACGACCCGTTCGGAGCCGGTCGGTTTAAGCTTGCGGTGCAGGGAGATCAGTTCTCCTTCGGGGGAGAAGACCAGGTTGGAATTGTAGAGGGTTCCCGTTTCCCGCACCCGTTCTGAGATGCCGATACTGACAAAAGCGCCGGCCTCCTTGGCAGCGCGGGCAAGCTGTTCGGTTTCAGGCCCGGGAACCAGGACGGAATGGTGGGCATAACCGCCCCAGTCGGCACGGCCGTCTTCGGTCCGCGCTCCCACGGTGAAACCATAGGTCATGCCATAGGGGTATCCCGGGATAAAGAGCTCGGGCAGAACAATTAACTCTGCCCCGTTTTTTCCCGCTTCCAGGATGAGCGCCACAGCCTTCTGGGTGCACTGTGCCTTGTCGAACAGAACCGGAGCGGCCTGGATGACGGCAATCCGGCAAATCTTCTTGAGATCCTCCATCATATCCTCCTGTTGGGCGGCGGAGAACCGCAGCCATGATGTAATTGCCGCGATATGGCGGTTCAAAATGATGCCGTGCGGCTGTTGTCTTCCATTATATCCCGTGGATAAAGTGACTGTCAATACTGCCAAAGATGGGATGTTCCGGTACAAATTACCGTATCGGTAATTTGTACCGCAGGTAAAAAGGGAATATCTTACCTGTGAAGAAAATGTGTATTTACCGTAAAAACGAAGTACAGCAGAGTGTGTTTGAACGGTGGGATTTTCATGGCGGCAGGACAAAACCGTGTTGGCATAAAACTTGCTGAAAAATATATGCAAAAAATTTTCTGTGAACACTGTGAACGACTTATAACATAAAAGGAGGTTTTCGACGTGGAATTATCTCAGGAAATCAGAGATCGTTTCATGAAGGTGGAGCCGGCTGCGATCGGGCATAAAATTTCCAATGGTTTTATGCATCCGAGCATCAAGCCGGTCAGCGACACGATGAAGGTTGTGGGAACCGCCTATACCGTCCGGTTGACCCAGCGGGATTCGAGCGCACTGTACTATGCCATTCAGAAGGCGCCCAAGGGTTCCGTAGTGGTGGTTGACCGTGCGGGCGATCACACCTTTGCCTGTGTCGGTGAATTCTTTGCCGAAATGGCCCGTGGCTGCGGTATGGCCGGTATCATTATTGATGGTCCGGCGACCGATAAGCTGGCCCTTAAACAGTCAGACTTCCCGGTCTTCTGCACCGGTTTCTCTCCGGTGACCACCAACGTAACCGGCACCAGCGGTGAGGTTGAGATCCCGATCGAGTGCGGTGGTGCGGTGGTCAATCCCGGCGATATTATCCTGGGAGATGCCGACGGCGTGATCGTTGTTCCTTCCGACTATATGCCTTATCTGGAATTTGCCGAGCAGAAGGCGGCGGAGGAAGCAGTGAAGCGCGAACAGCTCCGTCAGGGAATGATTTACAACCGGCGTGAGGATTTCGATGTAGTCAAGTTCTTTGAGTACAACGTGCCCGCCGCCATCAACCAGCTTAAAAAGGACAAGTGCCAGTATTAAGAGAGGAGGAGACCGCCATGAATCTGACAAAAGAATTATATGACCGTATTATGGCGACTTCGCCGGCACAGTTCGGGCATCACATCCAGCATGGATTTATGCACCCCCGGATCAAGCCGGTGATCCCGCAGTTTAAGGTTCTCGGACCGGCCTATACCGTCCGTGCAACCGAGCGGGACGGTTCCGCTCTCTACTATGCGATCATGAAGGCCCCTGAGGGCTCGGTGATCGTGGTGGACCGCGGCGGCGAGGAGAACTTTGCCTGCGCTGGAGATCAGTTGGTCCTGATGATGAAGCACCGGAATCTCGGCGGCCTGGTGGTCGACGGACCGGTTACCGACCGGATCGGCCTGGAAAAACTGGGCTTCCCGGTATTCTGCAATGGTTTTTCGCCGGTTACCACGCTGTGCACCGGAACCAACGGAGAGGTTGATATCCCGATCCAGTGCGGCGGCGCGGTAGTCAAGCCGGGTGACATTATCTTCGGAGACGCCGATGGCGTCATTGTTCTGCCGGAGAACTTTGAGGAGCTTCTGGAAACAGCCGAGCGGATGACCCGCAATGAGATCGAGCGGGCCCGCAAGGTTGCGGAAGAGGGGTATCGCTTCTTGAAGCGGGATGATGTGGACATTGTCAAGTTCTTTGAATATGACAAGGAAGCGTTCATCAACGAGATCAAGAAGGAGTGCCACTATTAAATCGTCCCTGAAATTTTGTGAAAGTGGAGGAGAATTCATGAAAAAGACGATTCGTATCCTGAGCCTGGCGCTGGCGCTGAGCATGCTGCTGGCGGCCTGCGGCGGCTCGAGCAGCAGCTCTGCTCCTGCGGCTTCGGGTAGCTCTGCTGCCTCCGGTGAGGCGGCTCCTGTCAAGGATTCCGTCACCATCCGTGCGGTCTCCGAGTGCAAGACCTTCGACCCCTATGCCACCACCGACCTGGTTGACTGGCAGGTCCACTATCAGATCTTTGACTCCCTGTTCTATGAGACCCCCGAGGGCACCTATGAGCCCAGCCTTTGCACCGACTATACCCTCAATGAGGATGGCACGCAGATCACCTTTACCATCCGGGAAGGTGTCAAGTTCCACAACGGGGATACGATGACCGTCGATGACGTTGTCTTCTCTCTGAACACTGCAATCGCTTCCTCCTACACCAGCAAGTTCACCAGTGTGCTTGAGAACGCGGAGAAGATCGACGACAAGACCTTCGTTCTGAACCTCAAGCATGCCTATGTCCCGATCATCGGCTGCCTTGCTTCTTCCAGCACCTCGATCGTCCCGCAGAAGGTCTATGAGGCCGATCCGGCTGCCTTTGCTCAGAACCCTGTCGGCACCGGCGCTTACATGCTCAAGGAAGTCAAGAGCGGTGAGAC
>CASEBP010000155.1 GCA_949285275.1 uncultured Oscillospiraceae bacterium
GGCAGGGTGGCCACCAGGGTCTTGACATCGCCGGTCTACATCACGGCGATCCGGCCCTGGTGCAGCACGATGCCGCCGATGATCTGTACCGGGAAGTGCTTCATTCCCAGGACCCGCCAGGCGGCCTCCCGGCAGGCGGCGAAGGCGTCAGGCAGGATGTCATCCAGGCTTTCGCCGGCGGCGAGACGCTCACGGAAGGCAGGGGTACAGGCCTGCAGGGTGTGGTCGTCCATCGCCGCATATTTTTCCTCAAGGGCAAGCACCTGATCTGCGATCGGGCTGATGCGCTTGAGCTCTTTGTCAGAATAGCTTCCGAAGATTTTATCGAGTAAACCCATGGGAACACCTCATTTTGGTTGCGGGCGCAACCCTATTCTTGATGGGGGCGGCCGGTCAGTCCCGCGAGGGGAGATTCTCGGCATCCCGTACTGCGCTGATATAGTATCCTTCGCTCCATTCGGTCAGGTCATAGTACATATACTTCTCAGGGATAGTTTCCGAACCCTGTCCGGAGCGGATGTCGGTGCTCCAGACGTTGCCTGGTGCGATGTAGCCGACCGTCAGGGTAACGACATCCCCATTGGATTCCACATCCACCACCTCGGCCGAATAGGCGGTTTTAGCCGTCAGCGGGACGCGGTAGGAATCGATCTCAGGATCAAAGAGGTAACTGGCATCGGTATCCTCGAAGCTGCGGTGCTCGATTGAGACGTTCGGTCCGAACAGCTTTACCGCCGCGACGTCGACGTCCGACGCGGGAACCAGCAGCATACCGGTGTCGTCATAGGTGTAGCTGCCGCGGTTTTCTCCGGTCAGCGCAGCCCAAAGGGCCGACTGCTGGATGACATTCTGCTCGATGTTCTCCACGCGGGAGAAGGGAACGGGGTCCATCATGACCACCGGGTTGATGAAGCGGGCATACCGCTCATATTTGGCGGTCGGATCGAGCAGGCGATGCACCGTACTGACCGCAAAGAGGATCACCGCCACAAAACCGATGGCAGCGAGCAGCAGAAAGGCGGCACCGAGCGGGGTAGAGATGGCGCGGCGCCGTGCCGCGGCGCTGCCTCGGGTGCGTTTGGAATGGTTCATGCAATCTCCTTTTCAGGGACGGATCTGGCCGTTCCCCGTTACGATATATTTGATCGAGGTCAGGTCGCGCAGCCCCATCGGACCTCTGGTGTGGAGCTTCTGGGTTGAGATGCCGATTTCGGCGCCCAGACCGAACTCCCCGCCGTCGGTGAAACGGGTGGAGGCGTTGACATAGACGGCCGCCGAATCGACCTGCGCGGTAAACTGTCGGCTGGCAGCCAGGTCGTTGGTTACGATGCCGTCCGAATGGCCGGTGGAGTAGGCGGCGATATGGGCGACCGCTTCATCGAGCGAATCAACCACCTTGACGGCAAGGATAAAATCGTTGTACTCGGTGGCCCAGTCCTCCTCGGTGGCGGGGGTGGCCGAGTGCAGGATCGCGCAGGTGCGCTCACAGCCGCGCAGTTCCACCTGATGGAGGTCCAGGCGGGCCTTCATCATCGGGAGAAACGCAGCAGCGACCTCCTGGTGGACCAGCACCGTCTCCAGCGAATTGCAGACCGAGGGACGCTGGGTTTTGCCGTTGTCGATGATATCCACCGCCATTTTCAGGTCGGCCGCCCGGTCGACGTACATATGGCAGTTGCCGGCGCCGGTCTCGATGACCGGGACGGAAGCGTTTTCCACCACCGAGCGGATCAACCGGGCGCTGCCGCGGGGAATCAGAACATCGATGTAGCCGTTGAGCCGCATCAGCCGTTCGGCGGTTTCGTGGGAGGTGTCCTCGACCAGCCCGATCGAATCGGCGGGCAGGCCGGCCTGTTCGACGGCGCCGCGCATCAGCCGGACCAGGACCCGGTTCGTTGCAAAAGCCTCCTTGCCGCCGCGCAGGATGCAGGCGTTACCGCTCTTGAGGCAGAGGACGGCGGCGTCGACGGTGACGTTGGGACGGGCCTCAAAAATCATCGCAACGACCCCGATCGGAACCCGGGTCTTGAGGATCTGCAGGCCGTTGGGGCGGGTGGTTCCCTCGTCGACCACCCCGATCGGATCGGCCAGCCGCGAGACGTCCTCGGCGGCGTCGGCGATGCCGCGGATGCGGTCGGGATTGAGGGTCAGCCGGTCGATCATAACGCTGCGGATGCCGGCGGCCTTGGCGTTGGCGAGATCCAGCCGGTTGGCTTCGAGAATTTCGGGGATATGTTCCCGCAGCGCAGCGGCGATGGCGCAGAGCGCACGGTTCCGGGCGTCGGTGTTACTGGTACGCAGACGGGCGGACGCCTGCCGCGCAGCCTTTCCCAGGCTGATCAGATCATACATCGCGATTCCTCCCTACAAAGTATGTGCCGATCTTTTCTCCGTCAAACAGGCGATAGAGCAGGGTCGGATCCGACCCGTTGATAATCGCCATATCCACCCCGGCCGCACAGGCGGTCTGGGCAGCGTGAAGCTTGGTGGCCATCCCGCCCTTGCCGAAGATACTGCTCGAACCGCCGCCGAGATCCATGACGGCGTCAACATCCTCGACGACCGGAATCAGCGTGGCGGTGGGGTCCTCCTTGGGGTTGGCGGTGTACAGCCCATCGATGTCGGACAGCAGCACCAGCGCGTCAGCATCGATCAGTGTGGCGACGACGGCCGACAGGGTGTCATTGTCGCCGATCTCAATTTCTTCGGTCGAAACGGTGTCGTTTTCGTTGACGACCGGGATGACGCCGAATTCAAGCAGCCGGTTGAAGGTGTTGGCGGCATTGTCCCGGCGCTTGCCGGGAATGATATCCTCGCGGGTCAGCAGGATCTGGGCGACCGAATGGTTGTAGTCGCCGAACAGCTTGTCATAGGTATACATCAACTCGCACTGACCGACGGCGGCGCAGGCCTGCTTGGTCGGCATGTCCTGTGGGCGCGCGGAGAGCCCAAGCTCCCCCATGCCTACACCGATCGCGCCGGAGGAGACCAGAACGATCTCCCGCCCGCTGTTTTTCAGGTCGGCCAGCGTTTTGACCAGCCGCTCAAGCCGGCGGTAGTTGAGAAGGCCGCTGCCGTGGGTCAGGGTAGTGGTACCGACCTTGATGACAACTCGTTTGGCGGTGGAAAAACGATTCATAAGCCTGTATTCCTTTCCTGTCAGATGGTGTGGGTTCAGACGGGAGGGAGATAGTGGACGGTCAGCTGGACCACCCGCTGTTCCTCCATCTTGTCGATCCGCACCGTAATTCCATTGTATTCGAAGGTATCTCCCTCGTCGGGGACCCGGCCGAGCATCTCGAAGGCCCACCCGCCGATCGACGAGTATTCGCTTTCGAAGCCGCGCCGGTCGAAGCCGATCCGGTCGAGTGCATCTTCAACGGGGTAGTCCCCTGAGATCTGATAGATGCCGGGCGCCGATTCGACGAAGTCCTGTTCGGCTTCCTCGTCCTCATCCCAGATTTCGCCGACCAGCTCCTCCAGCAGATCCTCCATGCTGACGATTCCCATCGTCCCGCCGTAGTCATCGGTCACAACGGCGATGTGAATCCGTTCGCGTTTGAAGTCGTTGAGCAGCGCGGCGATCCGCTGGGTTTTATGGACAAAGACCGGCCTGGAGAGCAGCGGCCGCAGATCGACCGGAGAACCCTTTTCCAGTGCCGCCTCGAGATAATCGCGGGTTTGCAGGATGCCGATGATGTTGTCGAGGTTCTTCTCGAAAACCGGCATCCGGGAGAAGCGTTCTCCCAGAATCGTTTCCCGGATCTTTTCGGGGGGATCGTCGACGTTGATGGCCACCAGATCGACCCGGGGAGTCAATACCTCCTGGACGGTGGTGCCGTCAAAGGTCAGCGCCGACTGCATCAGCTCGGAGCGCTGTTCATCGAGCACCCCTTCCTCCTCGCTCGTTTCGATGATGCTGCGGAGCTCCTGCTCGGTGACCAGAGGCTGGGTGTTGCGCCGGGAGCCGCACAGCAGGGCGACGCCGTCCTGCAGCTTGGTAAAGAGCCAGGCGATCGGCGAAAGAAGGACAACCAGCAGCGAAAGGGGGCGGCAGGTCAGCAGGGCGATCTGTTCGGAATTTTCCTTGGCGATGCTTTTGGGAAGGACCTCGCCGAAGACGAGGATGACCACTGTCATAACAAAGGTGGCGACTGCGACGCCGCTTGCTCCCAGAATCTGGGTAACCATCGCGGTGGCAGCCGAGGCAGCGCCGATATTGACGACATTGTTGCCGATCAGGATGACTGGCAGTGTGCGGTCAAAGCGTTCGGCCAAGCGGTTGGCCAGGGCGGCCCGCCGGTCGCCGTCTTCAGCCATTGTACGCAGCCGTACCCGGTTGACGGTGGACAGCGCCATCTCCGAGGCGGAGAAAAAGGCGGAAAAGAGAATGAGCACGCACAGGAATAAAAGGGTCCATCGACTGTCTGTGTCCAAAAAAATTCAACTCCATTTTGTATTGGTCTGGGCCTAATCAATATCCTATTGTACCACAGGCAAAAGGCTATCTCAATAATATTTTGTGAAGATTTCGCGCAGGAAAGGCCAAAAACCCTCCTGGCATCCATAGCGCGGGGGCGCTTTTGAGGTGGAAGAAGCGGGAAATGTGAAAAAATCTGACGCAATTTTCACGGGGCTGTTGCAAAGCGTCGAAACGCATGGTATGATAAACGGCGGATAAAACGGGGGAGGACTGCCAGCCCCACGGCGGTGGCCCTGCTGTCCCCAGGCGGTTTTCCGCGGTGGCTCCCTGTTTGAAGACAGGAAGTCTTTTTTTTGCCGCCAAACGGCCGACGACCAACTTTGAAGAGAGAGGGAATGTTTGATGAGCGATCAGGATCTGGGCCAGACGGGGATTTTTGACGCGACCCAGCTGGGTCTCCCCAAAATGCTGCTGCTGGGCTTCCAGCACACCTTTGCCATGTTCGGCGCGACGGTGCTGGTGCCGCTGCTGACCGGACTGCCGGTTGCCACTACCCTGCTGATGGCGGGGCTGGGAACGCTGCTGTTTCACCTGCTGACCAAGGGAAGGGTGCCGGTTTTCCTGGGCTCCTCCTTTGCATTCCTGGGCGGCTATGCCGCCGTCGCTCCGATGCTTGACGGGCCGCTTGGCCCCGGCACGGTGGCAAATACCGAAATGCTGCCCTATGCCTGCGGCGGCGTTTTTTGCGCCGGATTGCTTTATGCTGTGCTGGCCGCGCTGATCCGTGCATTTGGCGCCCGGCGGGTCATGCGGTTTTTCCCGCCGGTTGTAACCGGCCCGATCATCATTGCGATTGGTCTGATCCTCGCCCCTTCGGCGATCAGCAACTGCGCGACCAACTGGCCGATCGCCCTGGTGGCGCTGGTGGCGGTGGTCGTCTGCAACATCTGGGGCAAGGGAATGATCAAGATCATCCCGATCATCGTCGGCGTCGCGGTGTCCTACCTGGTGGCGCTGCTGACCAATGCGATCGATTTCACCGCTTTCCATGAGGAGAGCCGGATTTTCGCGATGGCTCCGCTGATCCCCGCGAAATTTGATCTTTCGTCGATTCTGACCGTCATGCCGATCGCCCTGGCGACGATGATGGAGCATATCGGCGATATCTCGGCCATCTCGGCCACCACCGGGGTCAATTACATTGCTTCGCCCGGCCTGCACCGCACGCTGCTCGGCGACGGCCTGGCCAGCTGCCTTTCGGCGGCGTTCGGCGGCCCGGCCAACACCACCTACGGCGAGAACACCGGCGTGCTCGCGCTGACCAAGGTCTATGATCCCCGGGTGATCCGGATCGCTGCCTGCGTCGCGATAGTGATGTCCTTCTTCCCGAAGTTCTCGGTGCTGATCGAGACGATCCCCGCCGCGATCATCGGCGGGATCTCGCTGATCCTGTACGGGACCATTTCGGCGGTCGGCGTCCGCAACGTCGTGGAAAACCAGGTCGACTTCACCGAATCGCGCAACCTGATCATTGCGGCTATTATCCTGGTTTCGGCGCTGGGCTTCAACTCGGTGGGCGGCATCACCTTCCATGTGGCGGGAACCGCTATCACCCTGTCCGGCCTGGCCATCGCGGCGATCGCCGGCATCCTGCTCAACGCGGTGCTGCCCGGCAACACCTACACCTTCGGCGACGATCCCGAGGGGGAGCAGGCGGTCAATTTCAAGGTGTAATCCGTTTTTGGCGCATCAAAACGCGCGGAACCCAATCGGGTCCCGCGCGTTTTTCTGTCCGCGGGGCGTTTCGCCGGGCGGCTCAGGCCGGGAGAAAATCTTCCCAATAGACCTGGCAGATGCAAAAAGGCTCCGTCTCGGAGGTTCTGGCGAGCAGATAGTACCGCTGATACCGGCCGTCGCCGAGCTGCGGTCCGGCGAGCAGGGCGGCCTCGTTGTATTTCCAGCTCAGATCGACCCGGACGACGGCGTATTCCTCCCAGCCGAACCGGTCGATCTGTTCGAGCAGATCCTCCTTTGCGAACCCGCTGGCCTTCTCCACCTCCTGCGCCGTCAGGGTGGAAAGGTCATGGATCCGGTATTCCTGGATGTAGCGGCCGCTCTCCCATGCGGTCTGTTCGTTTCGGACCGCGAGGGCGAAGCTCTCCTCTGGGCCGGTCAGAGCTTGCTGCTCGTCAAAACGGGAGGTTACGTTGTAGAGATAGAAGCGGTATACGGTCTCCTCCAGGCCGTTGGCGGGCGGATCTTCGGTGAGCAGCAGCCGGTCCTGGCAGGAAACCTGCGGCGCGAAGCCCGAATCCGAAACGGAGAGGGCCGCGGCATCGGCATAGTTTTCCTCCAGCGGGGAATGGGCCTCCTCTCCCGGCTGCGATGCGGCCGAAACGGCGGCGGATTCCGCCGGGGGAGCCGCAGGGGTTTGGCTCCCGGCGGCACAGCCGGACGCGGCGGTCAGGCAGAGGATCAGTGCGGCAGCGGCGAGTCCCGGTTTCATCGGATCGCTCCTTTCTCCTGGCGGAAGGCGGTTTTCTGACAGCCTGAGTATAGCATACCGCGCTCGCCCTGGCAACGGGGGGGAAGCCGGAGGGAAAAGCGCAGGGCGGCGAACCGCTTGGCTCGCCGCCCTGTTTGGCGTTCGGCGCGGGGTTATTTCATCAGCTCACAGACGGCGTTGGAGAACCGGACCGGATCCTCGATCGAGAGGCCCCCGATCAGCAGGGCCTGGTCATAGAGCAGCTCGGCATAGGTGGCGATCTTCTCCTTCTGTTCGGGCCAGAGCGCCTTGAGCGACGCGAAGACCGGGTGGCTGCCGTTGAGCTCCAGCACCCGCTGGGCCTTGACCTTCTGCTCGTTGCCCGGCATCGTGTTGAGGACCTTCTCCATCTCGAGCGAGACGGCGCCCTTGGCAGTCAGGCAGACCGGATGGCTCTTGAGCCGGGTGGAGAGGCAGACCTCCGACACGCGGTCGCCGAGCGATTCCTTCATGAAATCGAACAGCTCCTTATATTCGGTTTCAAGCTTCTCCTGTTCGGCCTTCTGCTCGTCGCTTTCCAGCCCGAGGTCGCCGGAGGAAACCGAACGGAACTCCTTTTCGTTATAGCTGTGCAGGATCTGGAACAAAAACTCGTCGACTGTATCGGTCAGGCAGAGCAGATCATACCCCTTGTCGCGCAGCAGCTCGGCCTGGGGCAGCTTGGAGAGCTTGTCAAAGCTCTCTCCGGCGGCGTAGTAGCAGTATTTCTGTCCCTCGGGCATCGCATCGGCGTACTCCTTGAGGGTGACAAGCTTGCCGTCCGAGGCGCGGCGGAAGAGCAGCAGATCCTCCAGCTGTCCGCGGTTGGCGCCGTAGCTCTGGTAGATGCCGAATTTGATGGTCAGACCGAAGGTGTTCCAGAACTTCTCATAATCCTCCCGGCTCTTTTCCAGCATATCGGTCAGCTCGTGGCGGATCCGCTTCTCCAGCGCGGTGCGGATCAGGGTGAGCTGGCGGTCCTGCTGGAGCATCTCACGGGAGATGTTCAGCGACAGATCCTCGCTGTCGACCAGGCCCTTGACGAAGCCGAAGTATTCGGGCAGCAGGTCGGCACAGCGCTCCATGATCATGACGCCGCTCGAATAGAGGGCAAGCCCCCGCTCGAAATCCTTGGAGTAGTAGTTGAATTCGGCATGGGAGGGGATATAGAGCAGCGCCTGATACTCGGTGGTGCCTTCGGCCTTCTGGTGGATCACCCGCAGCGGATCAGCATAGTCGTAGAACTTCTCCTTATAGAAGGAGCGGTACTCCTCATCGGAGACATCCTTTTTATTCCGTTTCCAGATCGGGACCATGCTGTTGAGGGTGTCGAGGGTTGTGACCGTCTCATACTCCACCTTCGGTTCCCCGTTTTCGTCCTTTTCCTCCGTTTCTTTGCGCTGCTGGTGCTCCATCTCCATCCGAATGGGATAGCGGATGTAATCGGAGTAGCGTTTGACGATGGACGAAACCCGCCACGGATCGAGAAATTCAGAAAACTTTTCCTGATCCGTATCCGGCTTGAGGTGCAGCACAATCTCGGTGCCGAC
>CASEBP010000156.1 GCA_949285275.1 uncultured Oscillospiraceae bacterium
ATGTACTCAAGTTGGTGACGAGGCGCCCCTGCTAAGGGCGTAGGTCGGGAAACCGGCGCGAGAGTTCGAGTCTCTCCATCTCCGCCACAAGAAAAGAGCCTGAAGCCCAATTGTGCTCCGGGCTCTTTCTTTTTGCCCTAAGCGGCGGCTCGCATCTGGGAGGATCGCAGGGGCTTATTGCGGTCGGAAGGTTCCTCGGCGGAAGGGGCCTTTTTTGTTTGCGGCAGAGGAAAATTTCACCGATTTTTCGGAATTCGCGTTGAAAATTTTAACAATACTTCTTCCACGATATCAGATAATGAAAGAAACTGCCATTTTGAGGCGGAAGGAAGGTATTTGACGTCCGGCGGTGTAAAAAATAGAGGCGAAGGGCTGTGTCCGGGACGCACAGGGAAAGCGGGAAGAAAGCGGCGTGATATGGCCGGCGCTGCAAACCGGCTGTGTTTTCGGGACGGCGGCACAGCCGGAGAAAATCGGGCGCCGCAACAGCAAATCAGAAGATCAAAGCAATCTGTTTATCATTCCCAGAAAAAATGCTATAATACAACAATAACGGCTTGATCGGGGCGTTGCCGGGATGTGTTGCCGGCCGTGCCGTGAAGGATACATCCAACCGACAGGTGGAACAAGCAATGGCGATGAAGAAGGTTTGCATTTACTGTGAAAAATGGGCTTCCGGGGGCATCGAATCGTTTATCGCATCGATGCTCCAGCACATCGATCATTCCCGCTGGCAGGTGGATTTGGTCAGCAGCTGTGTGGAAGAAAGCCCTTTCACCGACATACTCAGCCGGGAAGGGGTCTGCATCCATTCGCTTTCCGGCAGCCGCAACCGCGTCCTGGAAAATCGCAGCCGGTTTCTTCAGCTGATGGCCTCCCGGCAGTATGATGTCCTTCACCTCAATGCCTTTCATGGAGCGGAGTGGTACTATCTGCACCTTGCCAAGCAGGCGGGGATCCCCAAACGAATCGCCCATGCCCACAACAGTATGCTGAAAAAGGGCAGGCTGAGCCGCTGCAAGCTGGCTGTCCACGAGATGGGAAAACGGGTATATGCTGGCGATGCTACGGACCTGTGGGCGTGTTCCAGAGCGGCGGCGCGCTTTCTGTTTCCCAGGGCGGTGCAGGACGCCGTTGTCACAATACCCAACGGAATCGATGTGATGAAGTTCCGGTTCGGGGAGAAGCAAAGAAGCCGCACCCGGCAGGAATGGGGAATCGGGGACGATATCCTGTTGGGAAACACCGGGCGGTTGTGCCGGCAAAAGAATCAGCAATGGGTCATGGCGGTGTTTCAGCGTTTCCTGCAGCGGCATCCGCACAGCAGGCTGATGCTGGTGGGAGACGGGGAAGATAAGGGCCTTTTGCTCCGGCAGGCCGATGCGCTCGGCCTTGGAGACAGGGTGATTTTTACCGGTATTACCGATCGGGTGCCGGATTTTTTGTGTGCGATGGATGTTTTTCTGTTCCCCAGTATCTTTGAGGGCCTGGGTATCGCCGCGGTGGAGGCGCAGGCCGCAGGCCTTGCGGTGGTTTGCTCCGATCAGGTGCCGGAGGAAGCAGCGCTGCTGCCAAACGTCCAACGCCTGTCGCTTCAGGAGGATATCGGCCGCTGGGTGGATGCGGTGGAAAATGCCTGCCGGATCCGAACCGCACGCGAAAGCTGTGCCGATGCAGTCAAGGCAAAGGGGTATGATATGCAGGATGTGGCGGCTTTGATACAAAACGCCTATGGAAGGCCGTGAGCAAGGAAAAATATCATGGCTTTGTTTCTGACGGCAGGGCCGCTTGCTCTGTCTCCCTGCCATGAAGGCAACGGCGCTGGAAAGGACTGTGAAGACAGATGAAAAAAATAGCCCTGGAATTGCAGCCCTGTTGTTGGGACCGCAGCGGGATCGGGACCTATACCTATGAGATAGCGAAACGGATCACCGATCAAGACGGCATGCAGTTTCATGGAAATCTGTTCAACTTTTTGGGAAAAGAGGATATCGCGCAGAAGCTGGAGGGCATCACGATGCCCGTGGCAGTCAACTCCTGGTGCTCTTATGGCATGTACCGGCGCCTGTGGAGATATCTTCCGATTCCCTACCGGGCGATGTTTCCCGAAGAGGCAGACCTGAGTGTGTTTTTCAATTTCATTGTGCCTCCCCGTATTCGCGGCCATGTGATTACGGCGGTGCATGACCTGACCTATCTCCGCTATCCCGAGACCATGAAGCCTTCCAACCTGACGCATTTGAAGCGGGGCATCGCCTACAGCGTCCAGCGCAGCGACAGAATTGTGACGGTATCGGAGTTTTCCAAGCGGGAAATCCAGGAATTGCTTGCGGTACCACAGGAAAAAATCGAGATAGTATATAATGCGCCGTCATTGCCTGCCCAAGCGGCGGACTACGATGCGGTCTGCCGGAAATTCGGCATCCGGGGCGAATATCTCCTGTTTGTGGGGACGATCGAGCCGCGGAAAAACATCGAACGTCTGCTGCGGGCTTTTGACCGGCTGAAAACCACCTGTTCCCTTCCGCACCAGCTGGTCCTGGCCGGAGGAAAGGGGTGGCAGGATCAATCGATCTTTTCCACCGCCCACAGCATCCGCTATGCGGACGATGTGGTGTTTACCGGATATGTCAGCGGGGAGGAAAAGAATACGTTGTACCAACGGGCGAGTTGTTTTGTCTTCCCGTCGATCTATGAAGGGTTTGGCATTCCTCCGCTGGAGGCGATGTGCCACGGATGTCCGGTGGTCTGTTCCAATGCGGCCTCCCTGCCCGAGGTCGTGGGGGATGCGGCCGAATTGGTGGATCCCTTCGACGAGGAAAATATCGCCGCCGGCATCCTTCGGGTTCTGTCGGACGAGCCATACAGGCAGAAGCTGGCGGCGCGGGGATATGAGCAGGCCGGGAAGTTTTCCTGGGAGGGGTCGGCGCGTCGCCTGACCGGGATCTGCGGGGAGGTTCTTGGCGCATGAGGGTTCTCCGCGGGGAGAGGGGAGAACGACCTTGAATCGGGGGAGGAGTATTGCGATGGAAGAAAGAATGGAAGACAGCAGCACAAGTGTAAAGCTCTACCAGATGGTGGAGCAGAAATTAAGCGGTGTTGGGGAAACGCTGCCCTGCACGCTGTCCGCGATGGCGGCCTATTCCACCGAAGAGCGCGGCAATATCGACTATTTGCACTTTATGAATCTGGACAACGAGAGCTTCCTGGAAGCGATCTATATGTGTGCATTTAATGCGGTGCCTCCGCAGGAGTATCTTGACCTGTGGCGTGAGGATATGGAAACCCTTTCCCGGGAATCCTTCCAGAAAAAGTTCATGAATTCCTTTGTGCAGCGGGTTGATTTTTCCTCCCGGCACGTCCGGCTGCGAAATTGTTTTTGCCTGGATGTTCCCGACTTTGTACCCGGTATCCTGTGTAAAAACCGGATCCGGCAGCAGCTCTATCTGCGCCTCAAGCCGCTCTATCTGCGTCTGCCCGATCGGACGAGAAAGCTTTTGAAGCGGTACCTCTGGAAGTTTTTCTTTGCAAATTAGGAGGTTCCATAATGAAAACGATTTATATGGATGTCACCGGATTCTTGGCCTTTCCCGGCATCACGGGAATTCAGAGGGTTGTCGGCGAAGTGGCGTCCAGACTGATTGCAGCACAGAAAAACCAAGAATATCAGGTGGTGCTGTTGCGCCATAACCGTGATTTTCACTTTTCCATCTGCGATAACGACCGGTTCTTTTCTTACTACAGGCATACGCGGGAAAACAAGAATGATTGTGTGACCGCCCGCTTCATTACCATAGACGGACTGGATGAAAACGCGTTTTGGCTGGATGTGGACGGCGTTTGGGTCAGTATGATCCCGCGCCATCTTCTCTATCCGCAGCTCGCCAAGCGCAACGTTCAGATCGGCGTTTATGTGCATGACGTCATCGCGATTACCCACCCGTATTATGTGGCAGCGGACAGCCATATGCGTTTTCCGCCCTTTCTGGGCAGCGTATTTGACTATGCAAATATCATTTTTACCAATACCGAATTTACCCAGCAGCAGATTCAGAATCTGGCCCGCGAGCTTCATTGCACCCGGGATATCCAATACGTTCTGGCCGTGCCGGGGGGAGATTTTACCGAGGTCAAGACCGCTGCCCACGGCGGGACCCAGATCCTTCCGCAGGTGCAGCAGATTGTGGATCAGGGGAACATTCTGATGATGGTCAGCACGCTGGAGATCCGGAAAAATCATCAGGTGCTGCTGGATGCCTTTGACCAGGGGCTGGCGCAGATGGGTTATCAGCTGGTCTTTGTGGGCAAAAAGGGCTGGAAGGTGGACGCGCTGCTGGAGAGGATCGAAGCGCATCCGGAAAACGGAAAGCACCTGTTCCATCTGACCGGATTGGATGATGACAATCTGCATTATCTCTATCAGAATGCAAGCTTCATCCTCTTCTCCAGCTATATTGAAGGGTTCGGCCTGGCTACGGTGGAAGCCATGCAGTATGGAATTCCCACCATCTTGTCCGACGTGCCGGTGATGCACGAAGTGGGCGGGGAATACTGTGACTATTTTTCTCCCGACGATCCGCAGCAGCTGATCGACATTTTGAGCCACTATCAGAAGCATCCGGAGGAGTACCAGAAGAAGCGGGAGCAGCTGGCACAGTACCGTTGCCCCACCTGGAACGCGTGCGTCCGCTCCATCATCGAGACGGTGATGAATTTCCGCAGGGCCCCGGAAGACAGCCACACGGTGGAACAGATCGTCTATCTCGCAGCCCGGTCCGACGGGCTGCTCCAAACCCTGGAGTATGTGGAACGGTTCATGCCCTTCCTCCGCAAGGTGCTGCTTTTCTGTCCGGCCGGTATGGCGCAGGAGATGAAGCAGCTGTATCATGGCAGGCTTGCTCTGACCTGTGTAACCGACGATGAACTGCTGCAGGGCCGGGCGCTTCCGGAAGATCACGCCTATCGCAATTACTTTTTGCGCTGCCTGGCAATGCAGCGCCCCGAGCTGGAGGAAGAGTTCATCATGAGCGACGACGACTACCGCCCTTTGCAGCGGGTCGAGCTGTCGTTTTTTATCCGGGAAGGGCGGTATCAGGCGTTCTATTTCTATGATCTGGATCAGTGGGAGAATGTGGTGTGGACCCCCACCTCCTATGACAAGGGAATGAAGCGGACCAATCAGTTCCTCAAGGCGCACGGCTATCCCAATCTTCAGTATGCGGCCCACATGCCTCAAATCATACGGAAATCATGGTTCCTGGAGATGCTGCAGGAGCACCCGGGGCTGGAAACACAGGGATTGTGTGAATGGGCGACCTATTTTAACTATTCCATTGCAAAGCATCCGGAGGCGTTTGATGTGAGGCCGTATGTCACGCTGGCGTGGCCTGAACTGGCTACCTCGTGGCGGCAGATGGTAGTCCCGAACGCGTATTGGTTTGAGAATTTTTATCCGTGGCAATATGAGAAAAACCGGTATTTCGCGGGAATGAAGCCGGAATATTCTGACGGCACCTATCTGGAGAACATGTCCAAGAAGCTGATTTTCCGCCGGCTGGCACAGGAGAGCCTGGAGATTCAGCAGCGGTGGAGGGAATTTGAAAATCGCTACAGTGTCCTTTACAAGCTGTTTCCCTCGTTTGTGTTCTGCTATGGATATGAAACGACGCCCGGTTATGTCAATCTGCCCCGTTTTCTCGAACTGGATCCGAAAGGGATCTATGACCTTGCGGCGTTTATCGTCCGGAGGACCGATTCCGGCATGTGGGAGATGTCCGATGAGGAGATTTGGCTGGGGTACCGCTGGGCCGGAAACAGCCAGACGATGACAGCGTTCAACCTGAATCGAACCGGAAAGGTCATTTTCAAGGTGCTGACACCTGCCCAGGCGGGAAAGATGACGCTGGAGCTGCTGTTTTCGCTGGATGGGCAGAATTGGAACTTAAATGGTCAGATTCCGGTGGAGATACGTGAAAAAGGGTGCTGAGAAGGAGCAATTATGGAATGGCAGTCAACGTAATCCAAAAATACGGCTTTCTTTTTTCAGAACTGGTCAAGCGGGATTTCAAGAAAAAGTACAAGCGAACCGTGTTGGGCATGACATGGAGCGTGCTTTCTCCGCTGTTGACGCTGTTTGTCATGCGCCTGGTGTTCACCCGCTTTTTTGGGCAGAATATTCCGCATTACACCATTTATCTGTTTTGCGGCAACCTGATTTTTTCCTATTTCAGTGAATCCACCAATCAGGGGATGGCTTCGCTGATGAGCAACGCGGGGATTTTTACCAAGGTCAATATCCCCAAGTATCTTTTTCTGCTGTCCAAAAATGTCCAGACACTGATCAACTTCGGGCTGACCCTGGTCGTGTTTCTGGTCTTTTGCATCCTCGATCAGATTGTGTTCACCTGGAAGTTCCTTCTCCTGCTGTATCCGATCGTCTGCCTGATGCTGTTTAATATCGGCTTGGGCCTGATCCTGTCTGCCCTGTTTGTGTTCTTCCGCGATATCCAGTATCTGTGGAGCGTATTCCTTCAGCTGTTGATGTATCTGTCCGCAATCTTCTATACGATCGACCGGTACAGCCATACCACCCAGTGCCTTTTCCTGCTCAATCCCGTCTATCTCTTTATTCGGTATTTCCGCAAGATCGTCATTGAGGCCAGCGTCCCAAGCATCTGGTTCCATCTGTTGATGGCATTCGATGTGGCGGTTGTGCTGGGAATCGGATGCTTTATTTACAAAAAGTATCATATGAAGTTTTTATACTATGTGTAGGAGAGAAAAATATGCGGATCTTGGAAGTGCAAAATGTTTCTGTCTTATACATGACAGGGGATTTTAAGGAAATCGGCATCAAGGAGTATCTGATACGAAGGATCAAGGGAGATTACCATGTCAACCACTTCTGGGCGGACAAGGATATCAGTTTTTCCCTGGACAAGGGGGAGATGCTGGGAATCATCGGTGCAAACGGCGCCGGAAAGTCGACGCTGCTCAAGGTGATATCCGGAATCATGGAGCCGACCGAGGGCACCGTAGTACGCAGAGGGACCATCGCGGCGCTTTTGGAGCTGGCCAGCGGCTTCGATGGCGATCTGACCGTGCGTGAAAATACCTATCTGCGGGGGGCCATGCTGGGCTATACACGCGAGTTCATGGACCAGACATATCAGCAGATTATAGATTTTGCGGAGCTGCAGGCGTTTCAAAACCATCCGTTTAAGCAGCTTTCGTCTGGTATGAAGTCCCGGCTGGCCTTTTCCATCGCTTCGCTGGTGCGTCCCGATATGTTGATCCTTGACGAGGTGCTGTCGGTGGGGGACGGGGCGTTTCGAAAAAAGAGCGAGGAAAAAATGCGGGAAATTATTCACGGCGGGGCAACTACCATTCTGGTTTCCCATTCGCTGGAGCAGGTCCGCAGTATGTGCACCAAGGTGCTGTGGCTGGATAAGGGCAGACAAATTGCTTTTGGCAGCGATGTAGCAAAAATCTGCGACGAATATCAGGCCTTTTTGGCTGCAAAATAGGTCGTATTCCGGGCGCAAAGGGGGATATGGTATGATTATTACAAAGACGCCGTTCCGCATGTCTTTCTTCGGCGGCGGGACCGATATGGAACGCTTTTTCCGCGAGCACGGGGGCGCGGTCCTCTCCACCACCTTCGACAAGTACTGTTATGTGACGGTGCGGCATCTTCCCAGGTTTTTTGACTATTCCACCGATCTGACCTATTCCAAGTCGGAGCGGGTGAATTCGGTGGAGGAAATTCAGCATCCGGCGATTCGAAACGCCATGAAGATGCTGGACATGCATGAGATCCGTCTGACCTATGACTCGGATCTGCCGGCGCGTTCCGGCCTTGGGACAAGCAGCTCCTTTGCGGTTGGGATGCTCAATGCGTTCTATGCGCTCAAGGGAAAATATGTGAGCAAGAAGCGCCTGGCGGATGAGGCGATCTACCTGGAACGGGTGCTGTGCGGCGAGGCGGGCGGCTGGCAGGATCAGATTGCGGCGGCCTTTGGCGGGCTCAACCGCATCAATTTCAATCACGATGGGTATGAGGTGGTGCCGGTCATTATCTCTCCCAAGCGGAAGGAACATCTCAATCAGAATTTGATGATGTTCTTTACCGGGTTTACCCGGTTTTCCTTTGACGTCCAGAAGGCCAATGCGGCGGATCGCAGCGACAAGACTGCCCAGCTTAAGGAACTGTATTCGCTGGTGGATCCTGCAGAACGGATCCTGACCGATCAGCAGGCCGACCTCGATGATTTTGGCAGGCTTTTGGACCATACGTGGCAGCTGAAACGCAAGACCGGCGCGGCGGTCAGCACCGACAGTATTGATGCGCTGTATGACCGGGGCAGAAAGGCCGGCGCACTGGGCGGGAAGCTGCTGGGGGCCGGCGGCGGCGGATTCCTGCTGTTCTATGTCACGCCCGAATACCGCGATGCGGTGAAAAAAGCGATGGACGGGCTGCTGTATATTCCTTTCCGCTTTGAGGACGGCGGGACACAGGTCATTCACTATACGCCCGAGGATTATGTGCCCAAGGAGCAGGAAGCGCAATGAAAACAGTCATCATGGCCGGAGGGAGAGGAACACGAATTTCCTCTGTGGCACGGGATATCCCCAAACCGATGATCCCGGTGGATGGGATCCCGGTGCTGGAGCGGGAGATTGCGTGCCTGCGCGAGCAGGGATATACCGATTTGATCCTGACGGTCAGTCATCTGGGGAATGTCATCATCGACTATTTTGGAGACGGCAGCGGGGTTTCCCCTGCCACGGGAAAGCCGTTTGGCGTGAAGATCGAGTATTTCATCGAAAAGGAACCGCTGGGCAATGCCGGCGCCCTGTTTCACCTGCGGGACAAATTGACCGAGGACTTTCTGCTGCTCAATGCCGATACGGCGTTTGATGTGGATTTTCATCGTTTTGTGGCATTTCATCGGGAGAAGAAGGCGCTCGCCACCCTGTTCACCCATCCCAACAGTCACCCCTATGACAGCGGGCTGATCATTGCCGACCGCGACCATGTGGTGCAGCGGTGGCTGACCAAGGAGGATCCGCGTCCGGACTACTATCCGAATCGGGTGAACGCCGGGCTTCATGTGCTTTCCCCGAAGCTTTTGGAGAAAACGATGGATACGCCCAAGATCGATCTGGACCGTCAGCTGCTTAAGCCTCTGGCCGGAACGGGAAAGATGTTTGCGTATGACAGCCCGGAGTATGTCAAGGATATGGGCACGCCCGACCGATATCAGACGGTCTGCGATGATATCCGCAGCGGGAAGGTCAGCAGAAAAAATCTGAAAAACAGGCAGACCGCGCTGTTTTTGGACCGCGACGGCACCATCAACCGCTATGTCGGATTTTTGAGAGATCCAAAGGAGTTTGTACTGCTTCCGGGCGTGGCGGATGCGATTAAAAAAATCAACGCGTCGGGATATCTGGCCATTGTGGCGACCAACCAGCCGGTGGTGGCCCGGGGGGAAGTGACCTGGGAGCAGCTCGGGGAGATCCACAACAAGATGGAGACTTTGCTGGGACAGGAGGGCGCGTATCTGGATGCCATATACGTTTGCCCCCACCATCCGCATCAGGGATACCCGGGGGAGGTCCGGGAACTGAAGATTGCATGCGAATGCCGTAAGCCCCGGCCCGGCATGCTGCTGCAGGCGGCGGAAGCGTTTCACATCGATCTGTCCCGCTCCTGGATGATCGGGGATCAGGAATCGGATATTCTGTGCGGAAAAGCGGCGGGATGCCGTACGGCGCTTATCGGTGCCGGCACTGCGTCCTACGGGCAGACCGTGACCGCCGGTACGCTGCTGGAAGCGGTCGAGCAAATATTGAAAGGAGAGTGCTGCGATGAGTGGGACGGTTGATCCGTATGTCGACTCCCTGGTATCCCGATATCCCGAACTGGAGGGATGCAGAGCCGATATTCTCGCGGCCTTTGGGCTGCTGTCGGATTGCTATTCAGCCGGGGCAAAGCTGCTGGTGGTCGGAAACGGAGGGTCTGCCGCCGATGCGGAACATATTGTCGGTGAACTGATGAAGGGATTCCGGCTGCCGCGTAAGCTGGATGCCGCATATCGCCGGGCACTGACAGAGGCCGACAGCGAGCTGGGCCCGATCCTGGCAGACAGCCTGCAGGGGGCGCTTCCCGCCATTGCCTTGGATGGGCATCCGGCCCTGACGACGGCTTATATGAACGACTGTGAGCCGCTCCTGTGCTTTGCCCAGCAGGTCAACGGGTATGGAAAGCCGGGCGATGTGCTTTTGGCCATTTCCACCTCCGGGAACAGCAAAAATGTGCTGTTCGCCGCAACCGTTGCCAGGGCAAAGGGGATGAAGGTGGTTGGTTTGACGGGAGAAAAGAACAGCCGGCTCTCTGCGATGGCGGATGTCTGTATCCGCGTTCCGCGCACCGAGACCTATTTGATCCAGGAGCTTCACCTGCCGGTGTATCATTGCCTGTGCCTGATGCTCGAGGATGCGTTTTTTAACGGGGAAGGGAACAAATGAAGATCGCGATTGTTGGATATTCCGGTTATATCGGAACGCATCTGTTGCAACATTTTGGACGGGATCCCGCGGTGACGTCGATACTCAGGGTGGCACGCGATGCCGGCTCCGATGCGGTGCTGGATCTGGCTCGGGCGGAAGACTTTTGCTACGATGTGCTGGATGATGTCGATGTCGTTATCCTGACGGCCGCCGTTTCGAGTCCGGACCGGTGTGCGGCCGATTTTGAGAGCTGCTGGCAGATTAATGTGGTGGGGACACAGTGCTTTATCTGCCATGCGCTGGAGCGGCACTGCCGTGTCCTGTTCTTTTCCAGCGACGCTGTATTCGGGGATATTCCCGGCGCCATCTATGACGAGGAGTCACCAACTCTGGCGACGACGCCCTACGGGCGGATGAAACGGGAGGTGGAAGAGACCTTCAAAGGGGATCCGTATTTTAAGGCCGTCCGATTATCCTATGTGGTGTCCGGGCAGGATAAATTTGTTTCCTACTGCCTGCGGTGTATCCGTCAGGGAGAGCAGGCCGATGTCTTCCACCCCTTTTACCGCAATTGCATTACCGTTGACCATGTGGTCGGCGCTGTGGACTGGCTCATCAAGCACTGGGATTCTTATGCGCCTTTCGCGCTCAACCTGGCGGGCAGGGAACTGGTAAGCCGTGTTCGGATTGCGGATGAGCTCAACCGCCTGTTTGATGGCGCCCTGCACTATACGATTTCCCACCCGGATGAAGCTTTCTATCGCAATCGTCCGGCGATTACACAAATGAGGAGCCGGTATCTTACCGAGCGGCACATCCTTCCCGATCTCACGTTTACCGAGATGATTCAACATGTATTGGAGGAATTGAAATGACGAAATGCGCTTTGATTACCGGGATTACCGGAATGGTGGGTTCCCATCTCGCCGATTACCTGCTGGCCAACACCGACTGGGACGTGCATGGGGTTTGCCGCTGGCGCAGTCCGCTGGATAATGTCAGCCACCTGCTTGACCGCGCCAACCGGAAGGACCGGCTGTTTTTCCACTACGCCGATCTGAACGATCAGGTGTCACTGATGACCGTGATCAACAAGGTCAAACCGGATTATGTTTTTCATCTGGCGGCGCAAAGCTATCCGTTGACCAGCTTCACCGCGCCGATCGAAACGCTCAATACCAACATTCTGGGGACCTGCCGGCTGCTGGAAGCGATTCACAGTGCGATGGAGGCCGACAAGGATTATCACCCCGTCATCCATGTGTGCGCGTCCTCGGAGGTGTTCGGAAAAATTCCGGCAGAGAAGAAGCCGGAGACAGGAATCCATGAGGAATGCCCGTTCCATCCTGCTTCCCCCTATGCGATTTCTAAGGTGGGAACCGACCTGCTGGGGCGGTATTATGCCGAGGCGTATGGGATGACGGTCATGACCACCCGGATGTTTACCCACACCGGCCCGCGTCGCGGGGATGTGTTCCATGAATCCACCTTCGCCAAGCAGATTGCGATGATCGAAGCCGGCCTGATGGAACCCAAGGTTATGGTGGGCAACCTGAAATCGCTGCGGACCTATGCCGATGTGCGGGATGCCGTCCGCGCCTACTATCTGCTGGTGACCAAGGATCCTATCCCGGGGGAGTATTATAACATCGGCGGTTCCTATACCTGCGAGGTGGGGGATACACTGCAGACGCTGATCTCCTACTCCAGCATGAAGGATCAGATCAAGGTCGTCGTCGATCCGGAGCGGCTGCGCCCGATTGATGCGGATCTGCAGGTGCCGGACTGCCGCAAGTTCAAGGCGCATACGGGCTGGGAGCCCCAGATTCCCTTTGAAACCACCATGCACGATCTGCTCAACTACTGGCGCAACCGAATCGCCCAGGGCGAGAAGTTCCTGACCCGCTGAGCGGGCGGAAAGCGCACCCGTCCCCGGGAATGCCGTGGGAAAATTGCCCGGCATTGCCTCGGGAATATACCGTCCGGAGAACGCCGCCGGAGAGGATCATAGGGACCGCCGACCCATATGATTCTCCGCTGCGGCGTTTTTCATGTTCCGACCCGGATGCAGCGGGGGAAAAGGTCCCGCTGGCGGCGGATCATGGCGGCAAAGATTCTCCCGGTCAGGTTTATTGTGAATCTTCTTGACATATGGTGAGTCATGAGGCAAAATATTTTGTTGGATTGATCTGACAGCATCTTCGTCCCGCCACGGGGCGGGGCGGCCGGAGGACCGGGCTGCTTGGTCCCAGGGGCCGACGCTTCGGCATCAGCCGGGCACTCCGTAAAGCGACTCTTTCAATCAGGAGGAACATCATGGGGAAATATTTTGGAACGGACGGCTTTCGCGGGAAGGCCAACGAGGGGCTGACGGCGCTGCACGCCTATGAGATCGGCCGGTTTTTGGGCTGGTATTACGGGCGGGAGAAGCGGGCGAGGATTGTGCTGGGGAAGGATACCCGCCGCTCGAGCTATATGCTGGAGTATGCGCTGAGTGCAGGGGCGGTGGCCTCGGGGGCGGATGTCTACCTGCTGCATGTCACGACGACGCCGTCGGTTTCCTATGTCGCGCGGACCGAGGAGTTTGACTGCGGGGTGATGATCAGCGCCTCGCACAATCCGTTCGACGACAACGGCATCAAGCTGCTCAACCGCAGCGGAGAAAAGCTTGAGGACGAGACGATCTCGCGGATCGAGGCCTACCTCGACCGCCCGGAAGGGGAGGAGCTGCCGCTTGCCGTTGAGGAGAGGATCGGCCGGATCGTCGACCATACCGCGGGACGCAACCGCTATATGGGTTATCTGCTTTCGCTGGGGGTCTACAGCTTCGAGGGGAAGAAGATCGCCCTTGACTGCGCCAACGGCAGCGCCTGGAACATCGCGCCGCATATCTTTGAGGCTCTCGGCGCCCAAACCTTCGTCATCAATGCCCGGCCCGATGGCCTGAATATCAACCGGGACGCCGGTTCGACTCATATCGAGGGGCTGCGCCGCTATGTCGTCGAACATCATCTCGACGTCGGCTTTGCCTACGATGGGGATGCCGACCGCTGTCTGGCGGTGGATGAGGCGGGCAATCTCGTTGACGGGGATCAGATCCTCTATATCTATGGCTGCTACCTCAAGGAGCGGGATAAGCTGGTCAACGACACCGTTGTGACCACCGTCATGTCCAACCTCGGGCTGTACCGGGCCTTCGATGAGGCCGGTATCCGCTATGTGAAAACGGCAGTGGGAGATAAATACGTCTACGAGGAGATGGTTCGTGCCGGTTACAGCATCGGCGGCGAACAGTCGGGACATATCATCCTTTCTCAGTACGCCCGTACCGGGGACGGCATCCTCACTTCGATCAAGCTGATGGAGGTCATGCTGGCCAAGAAGGCCCCGCTGAGCAAGCTTGCCGCGCCGGTGCGGATCTATCCGCAGGTTTTGCTCAACGTCAGGGTGCGGGACAAAGCCCTTGCCCGGGCCGATTCCGACGTCCAGGAGGCGGTTCGGATGGCCGAACAGGCGCTCGGTGACGGCGGGCGGATTCTGGTGCGGGAGTCAGGGACCGAGCCGCTGATCCGGGTGATGGTTGAGGCGCAGCAGGAGGAACGCTGCCGGGAGCTTGCCCGGCAGGTTGCCGCAGTACTCGAACGAAAGGGCCACTGCCTGTAAAGCGGCGGCATGGGGGAAAACACAGGATGAACAGGATCTTTTCCAGCAGCCTGCTGCGTTTTTTGCTGGTCGGGGTGGCAAATACGCTGGTGGGGTCGGCGGTGATGTTTGGCCTCTACAATCTGGCGGGATGCAGCTATTGGGTTTCCTCGGCCGCCAACTACCTGGTGGGCAGTGTGCTGAGCTTTTTTCTCAACAAGTACTTCACCTTCCGCAACCGGGAACGCTCCTGGGGACAGGTGCTTCGCTTCATTGTCAACATAGCCGTCTGCTATCTGCTCGCCTATGGGCTGGCCAAACCGGCGGTGCGGATGCTGCTTTCCTCCCAGTCGGTCACGGTGCAGGAAAACGCGGCGATGTTCGCCGGCATGGTCCTTTTCACCGGACTCAATTATTTCGGGCAGCGATTTTTCGCCTTCCGCTGATTCGCACCATAACAAAAGCGTCCCCCCTCTCCGGGCGGGACGCTTTGTTTTGTTTGGCCGGGGGTTCAGAGCAGAATGCTCAGCCCCGACAGGATCAGCAGAATA
>CASEBP010000157.1 GCA_949285275.1 uncultured Oscillospiraceae bacterium
ATCTGGAGCAGGCAGGCCGGGAATCCCTAATCCTGCTGGATGGGGACGGCATCGTCGGCGCCGCCGGCTGCTGTGCCAGCCGGGTGCCGGAGCTGTCCGGCTGGGGTGAGATCGCCTCGATCTATCTTCTGCCGGAATACTGGGGCAAGGGCTGGGGGAAGCTGCTGTTTTCCGCCGCGGTGGAGCAGCTGGAGGCTATGGGCTACCGGAAGCTCTTCCTGTGGGTGCTGGAGGGAAATCAGCGGGCCAGAGCCTTCTATGCGCGCATGGGGTTCTGCCCCGGCGGAACTTACAGGGACGATGAGATCGGCGGGAGGATCGTGCGGGAGATCCAGTACCGCAGGGAACGGTAAGGAGGACAGCAGATGAACGGGGCAGAATACGACCGCCGGGAGGCACAGGTGCGCCGCTGGTTTTCCATGTGGCTGAACAAGGCGGACACAGGGATTGCGGAGCTCTTTGTTCCTGAGGCCGTCTATATTGAGAGCTGGGGGCCGGAGTACCGCGGCAGCAGGAGGATCAAACAGTGGTTTGATGAGTGGAACAGCCGGGGCACCGTGGAGCGGTGGGATATCCGCCAGTTTTTCCACAAGGAGGACCAGACCGTAGTGGAGTGGGCCTTTCGGTGCGCCATGACAGAGGGCACCGTCCAGAGTTTTGACGGGCTCTCCCTCATCCGCTGGAATGAGGCGGGACAAATCTGTTTTTTGCAGGAATTCGGCTGCAACGATAACCGCTACGACCCCTATGCCCAGGGTAAGACCCCGGTATTCCGGGCGGAACAGCCGCGATGGTTCTAAAGGGCGTCGATACACAGGACAGGCCTCCGGCAAAAGCCGGGGGCCTGTTTCATTTCCATAGCCGTATCACTTTTGTACGCCCGGTGTTTTTACCGCCTCTATGGCGCAATTTCGTAGGGCCAGGTGCTGATGCCGCCAAATTCATAGATATTGGTATATCCCAGTTCGGACAGCGCCGAGGAAGCGGTTTTGCTGCGGTTCCCACTTCGGCAATAGACCAGGACTACGGAATCCTTTTCGGGGATGATTTCGGCGGCGGTATTTTCGTCGATGGTCCCCACCGGCAGCAGGATGGCGCCGGGAATGTGACCGCTGTTGTATTCGTCTTGCTCCCGCACGTCCAGGATGATGACCTCCTGGGAGTCCATCATTTCTTTGGCTTTTTCCTGGGTAATCTGCTGATAAGAGCCGGAGGAGGCATTTCCACCGCATCCCGCCAACAGCAGAAGGGACAGCAGCAATGATATCATCCGTTTCATCTCAGTTCCTCCAGAAGACGCCGGGCAAAGGTCTTGTGGCCCTGCGCGGTGAAATGAACGCCGTCATAGGCCAAGGGGATATCCCACCTTCCGGCGTCGGCAAAGCGAATGCCCCGTTGCTTCGCCAGGGCTTGACAGAGCCGGGCAAAGGTGTGGGAGTGATCAGTAAGCTGAGGGCTCAGCACCCATTCGCCCGGGGCCACCGGCGGCGGGGCGATCAGCAGGATTTTGTTTGGATCCAGGGAAATACCGCCAAGGAAATGTGCCAGCCTCTCGGCAGCCTGTCCTGGGCTTCTGCCTTGGAGCAGGTCATTGGTTCCCAGCATGAGGATCAGGAGATCCGTGTCGGCGGGAAAACCGGGCGCGCAGGAGGGAATTTCCCGGCCGTTTTGCCCCATATTGCAGATGATCCAACCGGTTTCCGCGGCCAGGATGTCGGTCCAACGGCTATCCGCGCCGTAGCGTCCGCCCAAATAGCCCCGGGGGTCATAGCCAAAGGTATTGGAGTCGCCGAAACAGATGACCTTCATCCTGTGTGTTTTCCTCCTTCCGGGCGGGACTGGGTTACCCCGGTTTTCTTTTGAGGTATGCAGGGGGCCGAGGCCCGCCAACCCGGATGCAATCCCACTTCTCGATGTGCCGCGCTCCTTGTTTTGCGGTAAAAGATCCTCCGGCAGATGGGCCAATGTCCTCTGCACGAGCGGGGGGCTGTTCTTTTTCTCTAAATCTGCCCCGCTTTGTCGCTTGATCCGGCGATCCCTCTGTTTGGATGCGAACCGGCCGGCGATATCTTTTGGCAGAGATCTTTCAGCCTTTTCAATATTTCCTCGTCGGCGGGACAGAACGCATACCGGTCAATTTCCTCCACGGTAATCCAGCGGATGTCATTATGCTCCAGCTTTTGGGGGACACCTTTTCGGATGGCAGCATGAAACAGCGTCAGATGGACCGTCAGATCCGGGTATTTGTGGATCACATCCATAAATACGTCGCCCACCTCCAGCGAGATGGCCAGCTCTTCCTGACATTCGCGGATGAGGGCCTGTTCTCTGGTCTCACCCGGCTCCACTTTGCCGCCCACAAATTCCCACAGCAACCCTCGGGCCTTATGAGCCGGGCGCTGGCAGATCATAAATTTATTCTGCTCCCAAATCAATGCTGCTACTACTTCGGTCATTTTTCTCCGCCTGTTCTATCCGGCATCAGCCGTTTTTTCACCTGCAGGATAAGGCTGCCATCGCCTTCAGTATACCTGAATCCCCCATGCCCGGCAAGGATTTTCATGCATGGGCAAGGAATGGCCATCATCCCTGTCTTCTTCTGCAGCGACGACTTTGAGGCCTTGTTCGCTCCCATCCGATGGCCCCTTTCGTTCGCTGCGGCGGCGATCGGTGGGACGAGGATAAACTTGCAGAGGCTCTTGCGGCGCGGTAAAATACATACAAAGCCATATTGTCCAGGCAGAAAGCGGGGAATCTCCGATATGTACACCTTTACGGCAGACAGCAAAACGGTATCCGTCTTTCCCGGCGCCGAGCCGGGAGCACCGATCATCTATTTCCACTGTTTTTCCGGCGAGGGGGAGAAGGTGGCGGAGGCCGCCCGCGCTGCCGGCTGCCCGTCATTCACGTTGGCGGCCATCAGCGGTCTGGACTGGAACCACGACATGGTGCCCTGGGACAGTCCGCCCGCCTTCAAAAATGCGGCGCCCTGTACCGGTGGCGCGGACGACTATCTGAAGCTTCTGATCGGGGAGATCATCCCCACGACAGAGAAGAAGACCGCCGAAAGTCCTCGGTGGCGCGGGATCGCCGGATACTCCCTGGCGGGACTGTTTGCGTTGTATGCCATCTATCGGACCGATCTGTTTTCCCGTGTGGGCAGCATGTCCGGATCCCTCTGGTTTCCTGGGATCAAGGAGTATGTTTTCACACACGAGCCGAAGCGCCTGCCGGACCGCGTATACTTTTCGCTGGGCGACAAGGAAAGCAGGACCAGAAACCCGATGCTGCGATATGTTCGGCAGAATACGGAGGAGATTCAGGCCTTCTATCAGGCTGCGGGAATCCGTACGGTGTTTCGCTCCAACCCGGGCAACCACTACGATCATGTGGTAGAGCGCACGGCTGCCGGCATAGCCTGGATGCTGGACAGATAGGATTCTGCCAGGAAGGGCGGGCAGTCCGGCTTTGTTTGCGATCCTCTTGCCCTGGACTGCCTTTCTCTGCCCATAACCTGTGGGAACGGATATGCCCGCTTGGCGGAAAAGCAGCCAAGATGCGCGACAATAGCAAGCACTTTTTCAAAGCAGCAACCCCTTCGGCCGGGCCGAAGGGTTTGTTTTTTGAAGCCTGGAATCCGTTGATCCCGGCCAGTCATTTTTTTGCCCGGACCAGCAGCATCATGGGGCGCCGCATCTCCTCTTCCATGCCCGGGATCTCCAGCATTTCTTTTGATGGCTGAACCTCTTCCACCACCTCTAGGGAAAAGCCGCAGTGGAGCAGCCCCATCAGGATTTGTGTCAGGGTGTGGTGCTGCTTGACCACTTCACAGCCCAAGAACCGGGTCGTCCGCCGCCCGGGGCGGTAATAGTCATCCACAGGCCAATAGAGAGGGGAGCCATCTTCCCCGTAGATCCAGTCCTGGTGAACGCCGGAAGTAAAAACAGGGTGTTCGATATTGAAGAGGAAGGTGCCGCCGGGCCTCAGGGTGTGCCAGACGTTTAGGAACACCGGCTCCAGATCCTCAATGTAGTGGAGCGCAAGATTAGATATCACCACATCCCATACGCGCTGTGGGTACTCATAATCTTCGATACCGCAGCGCCGGTACCGGATTTTTGCATCGCCGTTTCGCCGTTCTGCCTCTGCCAGCATTTTTTCACTCAGGTCAATGCCGAGCACCCTTGCTGCCCCCTGCGCTGCGGCATATTTGCAATGCCAGCCGTAGCCGCATCCCAGATCCAGAACGGCCATGCCCTTTAGAGGCGGAAACAGCGGTTCCAACTGATACCACTCTCCGGCGGCCGTTAGCCCGCTCTTGCTTCGCTCCATCTGGGCATATTGGGCAAAAAACGCATCATTGTCATATTCGTTGGGCACTGTTTCTCCCGCCCTTTCCCTGATTCCCCGAAATGATATCGAATTCATACCAGAGCTTATCGTACCATTTTTGGCCACCGGATACAACCACCTCACGGATGGCGGACAAAAAACAGATTCGTCTCTCTGCCGCGGTGGGGGGCCATACTCCGGACTCGGACACCGGCGGCCTGCGCCTGAGGAGCAATTCGCACGGACAGCATATGCGGCGTTCTCTCCCGGCCCAACAATATTACTCAAAAGAAACGAAATTTTTCCCTGAGGATGGAAAACCCGGGGGGAAGAATTAAACTATGAAACAGAAAAAGGCGAACCCACGGTCAAGAATGTCCCGGACTTCCTTTTCTCGGCGTATCGCGACGTTTCCGGCCTTGCTTCGGGTTGCCGGTTATTTTTCCCTATTATTGAGGAGGTTTCCATGAATAAGATTTGTCACCGGATGTTGTCATTTCTGCTCGCTGTCATCCTCGCGGGATCTGTCTGCTCCCCTGGCGTATCTGCCCTCTCCCATGACGGCGACCATGTGGCCGCCGACAGCGGACCCGGCGCACTCGGCCTGGATTCCGGCACGGTGGTCTCCGACTCTGGTGCGCCGCAGCGGGAAGAGGGATTGGAGGGAGACTCACCGGAGGTGATGGAGTCGGACCCCAATGCGGCTTCCGATCCAAATCCCGGGAAGCTGAATCTGGCGACGCTGGTACAGGAGGAGGGATTCTCCTCCCTTCGCAGTATGATGCTGCTCACCAGCCGCCTTTCGGGAAGCACCATCCTGGTGGGCGAGGACAATGAGGACGGCGCCCACAGCGGAAAACCGGATGGGGACATCGACCGTTTCATCACCAATATCTTGGACAACTATCCCATTGAGGTACGGCTGGATATCTCCGAGGAACAGCTCCCCCAGGAGAGTGCGATCCTGGCCATCAAGGCTTATGATGTGGACGAGGAATCCGGCGAAATAGATACCGTCTATTGGAACGACGTTGAAATCGGCCGCCTCTCAGGAACCAATGGAAGCTGGAATATTACGGTCCTGGAGGTGCCGCTGGATCTGGTGAAAAGCGGAAGCAACTATGTGGAGATCACGATCAGCACCGGATGGAGGGTCAAGATCGACTGGCTGCAGCTGCTGCTGGACGGCGGTGAAACGGATGATGCGCTGCAGTCCTTCTCACTGGAGCTGGGGGAACCCAGCACGAAGATTGACCTGTCGGGAAAGATGGAAGGGCTCTTGCTGCCGGTGACCACCCACATCCAGACCCCCGCAGAACGCCAATACGAAACGGAATACATGTTGCTGGATCAGAATGGAAATTCCGTGGCTTCCGCGTTCGGGAAAGCGGAGGGAAGCGGTTCCATCACCGACGAGGTCAAGCTGGATCTCCCTGTGATCCCGAGCGGAACCTATCGGGTGAAGGGGTTTTTGAAAAGCGCCATCAGCGACGGGGAGAAGATCTGGGCACAGGATGAGGTCAACTGGTATTATGCAGACGGGAACCAATCGGTGCAGGTGCCTGCCGTCAAGGTATCTGCCTCCCCGAGCGGGAAAGCCAGCCGGTCGGTCACCCTCACCTTCACCGCCATCCCGCAAAAGGGGATGACCATCGAACGGATTTCCGCCGCGGAGCTGTCCGACAGCGTCGCTTTGGACACGAATTCCCTGCAATGTACGTTGACGGAGAATCTTTCCGATGTCATTGAGCTGGAGATTCAGTGCACGTCGGACGGAACCCCGAGAAAGCTGACGATTCCCATCCGGGTGGAGGTCGATAATATAGACCGGATTGCCCCCGAGATCACGGGAGCCCATTGGATGGATGCTATGGAGGGGACCAGCAACGAAGAGGTCAGGAAGCAGGTCATGGAATCGCTTTCCATCACCGATGATATTTCCGAAGGCGGAAACAAAGCCTATGCGGGGATTGCGGATGTCCGCTGTGAGATGAACTCCGAAAATATTTCGTTCACCGGCGGTTCGGTCCATGTTACCGCCGTCGATTATGCCGGAAACACGAGCTCCAAAACCATAGGGATTCAGCCCCGTTTCCAGCCGCTGCAGCTGGGAGTCCCCACTGCCCAGCGCCAGGGCGGGACCGCGGTCTTCGATCTGCGGGCGCAGCTGATTGCCACCGGAGGGCTTTCCGTCGTCGAAACCGGCTTTGTCTGGGGCGTCATGCAGAACCCGACCACCACGCTCAACAACGGCAGAACGGCTTCCCCTGAACCTGCGGGAAAGGGGGATACCATCGCGGCGGAAGTGTCGGTTGTGGATGGGGTCAATTACTATGCCCGGGCCTATCTGAAGACGAAGGGGACCACCTATTACAGCCAGCAGGTCCGTTTTTCCGTTGGGGCCAAGGATTACGGCACCATTTCCATTTGCAACAACGGCGACAATACCTTCACCGTCAGTCGGGATGGAACCGACGGCGCTCAGACGGTCTATTACCGCACCGTCAACGGTTCGGCGGTCGGCGGGACCCATTTTACCCATCAGACCGGTTCGGTCACCATTGCGGACAAAGAGAAAACGGCGGATACCACCATCACCATTGCGGAGCAGGGGGTCAATGCGGCGTACGACGAAAAACCCGCCACCGGCTACAGCAATGCCCCCCGCACCTATCAGGTGGAGATCTATCGGGTGGAGGGCGGCGCCGCGATCGGGGACGAGAGCCGCGCCACCCGCACGATGGACGGCAATCGCACGGTGAATCGCAGCCTCTTTGACGAGTATTCGGTCAATGGGACACAGGCAGACACCCAGCGGGGCGATTATGATGAGGATGGATATGGCTGGACGAATGGAAAATCCGGAAAGAACTCCAGCGAAACCGCCCGGGTTAACCGGGATGGGGATGGCTATTGGCAGCATACGGCCGAGAGCATCCGCTACTACCTGACCTTCGACGCGTGGGAATCCGACAAGGGCTATCAGGCGATCCAGATCGTTCCCGGAACCCAACTGGATACCACCATCTATCCGTATCAGAGCGGGATACAGGGGGAGATTGACAAGAGCAAGGTTCTGTATGCGGCTCTGTTTGAGCATGGAAAGAGCGACCTGTCAAAGACGCCGCTCTCCTATCGTTTCCCCGATGACGGCAGCTTTCCTTCCGCCTCGTCCACCCTGACCCGTTCCCTCTATCATTCGGGCCAGTCCGGGGCATATGTCGCCTTTCCCGTCGATGTCAAGAACATCACCGCCGGGTTTGGCGCCAGCGGGGATGACGGGGATCTGTGGTGGAGCCGCAACGTCGTCCATCACATCCAGGTCTATGACGCCACCGAGCCGCAGCTGCTGGGCATTGCGCCGCTGGCGGACAGTACTTATAAGCCGGGCGATACGGTGACCCTCTCGCTGGTCTTTGATGAGATCGTGGATGAGGAGAACAGTGGAGATCTGGACCTCGTTGTGCTGGAGACCACCTGGGGTGAATTCGCCTATGCCGGCGGGGCAGACACCAATGTCCTTTATTTCACCGGAAAGGTGCCGCCCGACGCCGCCGGAGATATCACCGTAACCCGCATCCGAAACGCGCATCGGATCAAAGATATGTGTGAACCCAGCACGACCGCCACTTCCGGCGCCGGCAGCGTCGGCGCCTCGGTGAACACGACGGTTCCCGCCGTCACCATCACGGCGCAGCCGGTG
>CASEBP010000158.1 GCA_949285275.1 uncultured Oscillospiraceae bacterium
AAAATCTGCCGAATCTGTTCCGATTCCTCGAAACAAACCCGGGTTACAAGGGTCTTGTTTCTCAATGTTGTTTAATTTTCAAGGTCCGCGCCGCTCCTTCGAGCGAGCTTATCCAGTGTATCACGTTCCGTACCGTTTGTCAAGAACAAATTTCCGATCCGCAACCACCGGGGAGTTTCTCTCCCGAAGCGGCTTGTTCATAATATCACTCTTTCTGAAATCTGTCAACAAGTTTTTCAAAAAAACCCGAAATTCTTTCCATACAGCCCCCCTACCGGCAGATTTCGTTCCGCCACACAATTGACTCGGCGGATTGATTGTGCCATAATAATAAAGTTATGCATCTCAACAATAGCCCGCAGCAGGCAGCAGGCCAGCGCGGCATTTTTGAAAGGAGGTCTCGTTCCGGTGCCAATCAATATTCCTGATACCCTCCCCGCCGCACGGGTGCTGGAGGAAGAAAATATCTTTGTCATGAACGAGGAACGGGCGCACACCCAGGATATCCGGCCGTTGCGGCTGGCGATCCTCAACCTGATGCCCAAGAAGATCGAAACCGAGACCCAACTGCTCCGGCTGCTGGGCAACACCCCGATTCAGAGCGACGTCGAGCTGCTTCAGGTCAGCAGCCACCAGTCCCGCAACACCCCCAGTGAGCACCTGCTCAAATTCTACAAAACTTTTGACGAGGTGCGCTCTCAGCGATTCGACGGGCTGATCATCACCGGTGCGCCGGTCGAGCAGCTGCCATTTGAAGCGGTCGACTACTGGGATGAGCTCTGCGAAATCATGCAGTGGTCGCTGACCAATGTCTACTCCACGCTGCATATCTGTTGGGGGGCCCAGGCCGCCCTGCACTACCATTATGGGATTGAAAAGGTCATATTAAACCAAAAGATGTTCGGCGTTTTTGAACATACGGTGCAGAATCCCACCCACCGGCTGATGCGGGGCTTTGACGAGCGGTTTTATGTGCCGCACTCCCGCCACACTACCGTACGGGAGGAGGAAATCGCCGCGGTGTCCGACCTGGAGATTCTTGCCCGCAGCGATGAAGCCGGTGTCTACTGCGTCGCCGGCAAGGCCGGACGGCAGTTCTTTATCATGGGCCACAGCGAGTACGATCGGGATACCATCGCCAACGAGTACTTTCGTGACCGGGAGAAGGGGCTGGAGATCGGCCTGCCTCTGCACTACTTTCCGCAGGACGACCCGACCCGGACCCCCATCATGTGCTGGCGCGCCCATTCCAGCCTGCTCTTTTCCAACTGGCTCAACTACTTCGTCTATCAGGAGACCCCGTTTGACCTCGCCAACCTGACTCCGCATCACCGGGCGTTTGCCCGCCGGGGCCGTCCCCAATAGTCCCATAAGGAAGGTCTTGTCATTGAAGAATCATCCGCTGGCCGCGCTGCGTGCGGCGTTTCCCCACACCGTGCCGGTTCTTACCGGTTTTGGTTTTCTCGGTGCCGCCTACGGCATTCTGCTTTCCTCCTACGGCTACGGTCCGCTCTGGGCTTTCGCCACCAGCCTTTTTGTCTTTGCCGGCTCGATGCAATATCTTGCGCTCGGGCTGCTGACCCTTCCGTTCGACCCGGTTTCCGTTTTTCTGCTGACCCTGACGGTCAACGCCCGGCATTTGTTCTACGGTGTGTCAATGCTGGAGACCTTCCGATCCTTCCGCCGTGTCCACCCCTACCTGATCTTTGCGATGTGCGACGAGACCTTCTCGCTCTACTGCAGCGCCCGGGAACCGGAGGGGATCGACCGGGAGCAATTTTTGTTCTGGATCGCCGCCCTCGACCAGTTCTACTGGGTGGCCGCCTCAACGCTCGGCGGCTGTATTGGCTCGGTGCTGCAGTTTGACACAACCGGCTACGATTTCGTGTTGACTGCCCTCTTCGTTGTTATTCTGCTCGGGCAGTGGAAGGACCGCGCTCACCGGATCCCGGCGCTGGTCGGCTTGGCGGGAACCGCTGCCTGTCTTATCATCTTTGGCGCGCAGGATTTCCTGATCCCGTCGATGGGGCTGATCCTGATCGTCCTGCTGCTGATCCGCCGCCCGCTCGAGCGCCGGCTGGAAGGAGGGACGCCACAATGACCACCCTCTCCGCCCCTCAGATGGCCGCCCTCATCGCCGTTATGGCGGCTGCGACAATCATCACCCGTTTCCTGCCATTCTGGCTCTTCCCGGCAAGCCGCCCGGTCCCCGGCGCGGTGCGTTACCTCGGGCGGGTACTTCCCTACGCCGTCAGCGCCCTGCTGGTGGTCTACTGCCTCAAGGGGGTCTCGCCGACCGTCTTCCCATACGGGCTGCCCGAGGCCCTGTCCATCCTGCTGATCGCCCTGCTTTACCGGTGGAAAAGCAATGTTCTGCTGTCCATCGCGGGGGGCAGCGTCTGCTATGTCCTGTTGATTCAGACGGTTTTTCGCTGACACGTCAAAAGGGACCCGGAGATCCGGGTCCCTTTTGTTTTGCCTATCCGATCCGCAGCAGCCGCTGCAGGATCCCGCCGAGCCACCGGGGGCTGCGCCAAACCACGATTTTCACCGCTTCAACCTCCCATCCGTGCCTTCGCTTCACCGCAATATACAGCGGCAAAGCAGGAGGATCAGGATCGCAGCGAGAATCAGCGCGAGGCGCAGCGAACAGGTCAGCGCAAGCAAAAGCCCCAGCCCGAACGCCGCGGACACCGCCGCCAGGCCCGGGCGCTGATACCGGCGCATCCGGCTTCCCCCTTTCCTCTGCCATTGGTTCATGCTATTCAAAACGGCGCCAAAGGGTGAATTGCCACGACGTTGTCCGCATAATCCTATCCGGCCCAGAATATAAATCGGGTAGAAACGAACAGATAGGAGAGGACCGACATGGAATTGAAGCTGGAAAAACAGCCGGTCTCGGTCTGCGAGCTGCTGCTCGATACCGCGGCGGAATATCCCATTGAAAGCGACCTTCTGCTCCCTGATTACTGCCCGGACATCGTGCGGATCCTCTGCTGCCGCGTCCAGACCCTCTGCACCGACTGCAGCGCCGAAAAATCCGTCCTGACGGTGGAAGGGATGGCCAACGTCACATTGTGTTATATCGGCGATGTTGGCGGGATGCGAAAGACCGAATACAAAATCCCCTTCTCCAAGAGCTTCGAGCTGCCCCGCGACGTCTCCTCCCCCGTCTGCTCAGCGACGGTCGAGCCGGGACGGATCAACTGCCGGGCTGTCTCCAAGCGGCGGCTCGAGCTGCACGGCGTGCTTTCCATCCGGGCGCGGCTCTATGACACAGCCGAGCACGCGGCCATTTCAAAGGCGCAGGGTGACGGGGTCCAGCTGCTGCACCGGGACTATCCCGGCGCCCGGCTTGACGGGCAGTCCAGCCACCGTTTTTCGGTTGCCGAGCAGCTTTCCACTCCGGTCGGCAAGGAGCCGGCCGTTGAAATCGTACAGATCGACTGCCGGCCCGTCGTACAGGACTGCCGCCCGGTGGCCGGGCGCGCCGTCCTCAAGGGAGAACTGCTGGTCCATCTGCTCTACAAAACCGACCCCGAAACAGGGGCGCTGGAGAGCTGCGACTACACACTGCCGCTGAGTCAGATGTTCGACCTGCCCCGCCTGACCGAGGAGTCCCGCTGCGAGGCCCGGCTGACCTGCCTGTCCGCCGACTGCAGCGTTGACGAACTCGACGAGGGAATCCGGCTGGAGGTCCAGCTGGCGGCCTGGATCCGCTGCTTCTCCCCGATCGTTCTCTCGGGGGCAACCGACAGCTTCTCCACCCTCTATCCCACCGAACATACGCTGGAAAGCCTGCGGATCCCGCAGCGGGTTGAACCGATCGCCGAGCGGGTCACGGTACGCTGTGAGGCGCCGCTTCCCGACGGGGCCGAGACGCTGCTGGATGTGTGGGCCTCCTCGAGCATGATGGCGGTCGAGAACCGGGACGACAAACTGGTTCTCACCGGCCGGCTGGCCTTCACGATGCTCTTCTCGGGCGGAGAGCTCGGACTGGACAGCGCCTCCCATTCCTGCGAAGTAGCCTCCCCTCTCTCCTACCAGGGGGGCGACGTCGAACTGCTGCCCGACATTGTCATCCTGTCGGTCACAGGCAACGTCCTGCAGGGCAAGGTCCAGCTGACCGCCGAGCTGCTGGTGACCGGCCTGTGGATCGAATTTGAGACCTGCCAGCTGCTGACCGACCTCACGGTGGATGAGGAGCATCCCCGCGAAACCGACCGGTCGGTGGGGCTGGTCATCTGCTACGCCTCGGCGGGAGAATCGGTCTGGGACATCGCCAAGCACTACGGCGCCCTGCCCGAACAGATCATGGCGGACAACGGCCTGACCGAGCCGACGCTTCAGGCGGACACCCCGCTGATGATTCCGACCGCCTGCCTGAAGGGGGAAGCATGATGGAGCAGAAGAATACGCGGATCTATGAGGACATCGCCCGCCGCACCGGCGGGGACATCTACATCGGGGTAGTCGGGCCGGTCCGCACCGGAAAATCCACCCTGATCAAACGGTTCATGGAAAAGATGGTGCTGCCCAACATCGAGGACCCCGCCTGGCGAGACCGGGCCAACGATGAGCTGCCCCAATCGGCCGCCGGGCGCACCATTATGACCACCGAGCCAAAGTTCGTACCGGAGGAGGCGGTGCCTGTCACCGTCGATCACCAGGCCCACTGCCATGTGCGGCTGATCGACTGCGTCGGGTATATCGTCCCGTCCTCGCTGGGCTACATCGAGGACGACCAGCCCCGCATGGTGATGACCCCCTGGTTTGACCGGGAGGTACCTTTCAATATGGCCGCCGAGGTCGGCACCTCCAAGGTCATCAACGAGCACTCAACCATTGGTCTGGTCGTCACCACCGACGGCTCCATCTCCGACATTCCGCGCGAGGAGTATGCCGCCGCTGAGCAACGGGTCATCCACGAGCTGCAGGAGATCGGCAAGCCCTTCGCGGTGGTGCTCAACTGTGTCGAGCCCGATTCCCCCGCTGCCCGGGAGCTGGCTGCCCGGATGGAGGAGGAGTATGAAGTTCCGGTCACTCCGCTCAACTGCCTGACCCTCGACGCTGACGGCATCGCCCGAATCCTGCAGAGCATCCTCTACCAGTTCCCGTTGCGGGAAATTGCCATCGAGATTCCCCGGTGGATTGTGGCGCTCGAATCGGGACACTGGCTCAAAAAATCCCTCTATGCCTCGGTGCGCCAGGCGGCTTTCGGGATCAGCCGGATGCGGGAGTTGGGCGAACGGCTCGCCTCGCTGCCCGGCTTTGAGCACCTCGAGAGCTTCACCCTCGAACAGATTGATTTCGGCAGCGGCAGCGCCCGCGCCAAAATCACCGTTGACCCTTCGCTGTTCTACCGAATCATCGGGGAGGCAACCGGCATCGAGATCCGGGATGACACCGACCTGATGCCGGTGATGATCCAGCTCGCCGCCATCAAGAAGGAGCATGAACGCTACCGCAACGCGCTGGCCGAGGTCGAGGCAACCGGCTACGGTATCGTCATGCCAACTATCGAACAGCTCTCGCTCGAGGAGCCGGAGATCATCCGGCAGGGCGGACGCTACGGCGTGCGGCTGCGGGCCTCGGCGCCGTCGATCCATATGATGAAAGCGTCGATCACCACCGAGGTAGCGCCCATCGTCGGCAGCGAAAAGCAGTCGGAGGATCTCGTCTCCTATCTGCTCTCCGAGTTTGAACAGGACCCGCTGAAGATCTGGGAATCGAACATCTTCGGCAAAAACCTCCACGACCTGGTCAACGAAGGGCTTCGCAACAAGCTCGCCCGGATGCCCGCCGACGCCCGCTGCAAGCTTGCCGAAACGATCGAGCGAATTATTAACGAGGGCTGCTCTGGCTTGATCTGCATCATCCTCTGATTTCCCGTACCATCAAAAAGGGCCGGACCTCAAGGTCCGGCCCTTCGCCGTTGTGATAACCGATTACCAGGATACCTCGCCGGAAAAGAGCAGCCAAACCGGCGTGGGAGTTTCGACGGTCAGCCCGGTAAAAGCGAGCGTCCCGTCGGACGGATCGATGGAAAACTCCCGAATCTCCCCGCTCTTCTGGTTGCAGGCATAGAGACGGCGCCCGCCCGGCTCGATTGCAAAGTAGCGGGGGATCTCCCCCAGCGTGCTCTGCCAGCCGACAGTTTTGAGCCGTCCGTTCTCCCCGTCAACCGAAAAGAGGGCAATGCTGTCGTGGCCGCGGTTGGAAACATAGAGCCATCGTCCATTGGGATGCATCCAGATCTCCGAGCTGAGGCTGTAATTGCCCACATAGTCCTCCGGAATGGTCGGCAGGATCTGGAACGGGACGAGCTGTCCCGTTTCCCCCTCCAGCCGGCAGCTGACCACCGTTCCGATATGCTCGGTGTTGAGATAGGCCCAGTTGCCGTCGGGGTGAAAGGCGATGTGCCGCGGGATTGAGCCGGGCCGGGTCTGCAGCCGGCCGGAGAGGGTCAGCCGCCCGGTTTCCGGATCAAGGCGGTAAGCATCGACTGCATCGGCTCCTTTGTCCAGCACAAAGCAGAACCGTCCCTGAGGATCGAACGGGCAGTGGTGCGGCCGGGGAAAGGGCTGCTCATCCCGCAGCGGGCCGCGCTCCCCGGGCAGCGAAAACTGGTCACAAACCTGGCCAAGCGAACCGTCTTCGGCCAGCCGGATGCTCGCCATCGTTCCCGACATCGCCCCCACGATCAGGTAGCGTCCATCGGGTGAAAGCGACAGACAGAGGGTACTCTTCCCGTCGATCTCCTGGTGATTGAGCACCGAAAGCAGGCCGGTTTCGGGGTCTACCCGGTAGGCCCAGACGCGGTTGGTATCGCTGCTGGCCGCATAAAGGGTCCGGTTTTTAGGGCCGAAGAGCAGATACATCGGGTTGGCCTGTTCGACCTCCTGAAGCAGCTCCCAGCCCGCCGGCCCCACCCGGAAAACCCGGATTCCTTTGGCGGCTCCCTGCGCGGGGACAAATCGATCGGGCGGAACCCGCTCCGCCGTGTAGCAGCCGACATAGGCAAACACCGGCTTGGAATTTCCCACAGGTGTTCTCCTCCCTTCAGCTCAGTCCTGCCGGCAGAACTCACAGGCCCGGCAGCAGGCAACAAAGTGCTGCGGCTCGACCTCGATCAGCGGCGGGTCCTTGGTGCGGCAGGCTTCCTGCACCTCGTTGCAGCGGGCCGAGAAGCGGCATTCATCCGGCAGATTGATCGGAGAGGTGATCTCCCCCTTGAGGATGATCCGCTCGGGCTTGTGCTTGAGGTCAGCCACCGGAATGGCCGAGAGCAGCGCACGGGTATAAGGATGGACCGGATTGCGGAAGAGCTGCTCCGCGGGCGCCTTTTCGACCAGACGGCCCAGATACATGACGGCGATATCATCCGAGAAGTGATGCACCACCGACAGGTCGTGGGTAATGAAGATATAGGTCAGGCCCAGTTCATTCTGCAGCGTCTTGAGCAGGTTGAGGATCTGTGCCTGGATCGAGACGTCGAGCGCCGATACCGGCTCGTCGCAGACAATAAACTTCGGATTGAGGGCCAGGGCGCGGGCGATACCCACCCGCTGGCGCCGTCCGCCGTCGAGCTCATGGGGATAGGTGTTGATGAGCCGGCGGGAAAGTCCCACCACTTCCATCAGCTCCGAAACCCGGGCGAGGGTCTGTTTCTGGTCGGAATAAAGGTGGTGGATCTCGATCGGCTCGCTGATAATCTGGCTGATCGTCTTGCGCGGGTCGAGCGAAGAGAAAGGATCCTGGAAGATGATCTGCATATCCTTTCTCAGGCGGCGCATCTCGCCTTTGCTCAGCTTGGTGATGTCCCGCCCCTCAAAGAGGATCTCACCGGCCGTCGGTTCGGTCAGGCGCAGGATCGTGCGCCCGGTCGTCGACTTTCCGCAGCCGGATTCCCCGACGATGCCCAGCGTCTTTCCCCGCTCGATCGAAAAGCTGACGTCATCGACCGCATGCAGCCGGCCCCGGGGGGTTTTGAAGTATTTTTTGAGGCCCTTGACCTCAAGGATGTAGTCGCTCACCGTTCATCCCTCCCTTTCAGTGCGAAGCCCGGATCGTCGTAGGCACTGCAGGCGATCAGGTGGGTATCGCTGACCCAGCGGGGCTGCGGCTTTTCAGTCCGGCAGCGCTCGCAGGCGTAGGAACAGCGCGGCGCGAAGGCACAGCCGGGCGGCAGATCGGTGGGATTGGGCATCAGACCGGGAATCGGTTTGAGCATCGCCTTGCGGTCGTGAATGTTGGGCAGCGAGTTGAAAAGGCCCTCGGTGTAGGGATGCATCGTCCGCTCAAAGACGTCCTCAAGGGTACCGTGCTCAACGATGCTGCCGGCATACATGACCGACACCTCGTCGCAGACCTCGGCCACGATGCCCAGGTCGTGGGTAATCATCAGCATCGCCATGTTATACTGCTTCTGCAGCGATTTCATGATATCGAGCACCTGTGCCTGGATCGTAACATCCAGCGCGGTGGTTGGCTCGTCGGCAATCAGCAGCTTGGGGCTGCAGGCCAGCGCAATCGCAATAACCACCCGCTGTTTCATTCCGCCGGAGAACTGGTGCGGATATTCTCCCGCCCGCTCGCCCGGGATTCCAACCAGCTCAAGCATCTCCTGCGCCCGCTGGAAGGCCTCCTTCTTCTTCATTCCCTGGTGGTGAACGGCGATGACCTCTGCGATCTGTTCGCCGACGGTCAGCACCGGGTTAAGCGAGGTCATCGGGTCCTGGAAGATCATCGACACCAGGTTGCCGCGGATCTCCTGCATCTCCTTGGAAGAGAGAGACTCGCGCTTTTTGACCATCTTTTTCTGGGAACCCTGGGTAACCTCCTCGGTTTTCACCTCAAGAATCCGCTTTCCATCCAGGACGATCTTTCCCTGCTGGATAACCCCGGGAGGATCGGGGACCAGGTCCAGGATTGCCCGGGCGGTGGTGGTTTTGCCTGCGCCGGTTTCCCCGACCAGGCCCAGCGTCTTCTGCGGCTTGAGGCGGATATCCACCCCCGAAACGGCGTGGACTACCCCGTCATTGGTGACATAGTCCACAACCAGGTTCTCCACATTCAGGATATATTCTTCCTTCTGTTCCATCCAAAGCGCCTCCTATCTCTTCAGCTTGGGATCCAGCGCATCGCGCAGGCCGTCGCCCATCAGATTCAGCGCCAGGATTGTGACCATGATGGTCAGGCCGGGGAAGAGGGTAATATGCCAGGCATCCCGCAGATAGGAGCGGCCGCCCGACATGATGGCGCCCCACTCCGGCGTAGGCGCCTTGACGCCGAGGCCCAGGAAGCTCATGCTCGAGGTCGACAGGATAGCCGCCGCGATCCGCAGCGTCGCCTCGACGATGATCGGCGCCATGCAGTTGTTGATAATATGGTGGGCGATGATCAGACGGTCGGTTGCGCCGATCGCCCGCGCCGCCTCGATGTACTCCTGATCCTTGATGGTCAGGGTGGAGGCCCGCACAATCCGGATATAGGCCGGGATGCTCGAGATACCGACCGCAATCATCAGAATCGGCATACTCTGGCCAAACGCCGAAACGATGGTGATGGCCAGCAGCAGGTGCGGGATGGCCTGCAGGATATCCGAGAGGCGCATGATCAGATTTTCGACCTTGCCGCCGTAGAAGCCTGCGATCGCTCCGAGGGTGCCGCCGATCAACAGCGAAAAGCTCACCGCGATAACTCCTACCGACAGCGAAATCCGCGTCCCGTGAATCAGCCGGGCGAGGATATCCCGCCCCAGCTCATCGGTTCCCAGCCAATGGGCTTCGCTGGGCTTCTGGAAACGGTTGGGCAGGTCGATCTTGATCGCCATCGTGTCATAATCCACCAGGACGTCAGCAAAAATGGCGACCAGAATCAGCAAAATAATGACGACCAGGCCGGCCAGCGCCATCTTATTCTGGCAAAAGCGGCGCCAAACTTCCCGGATCTGGCTGGTTTTTTCCATCTTCTCGAGCTCTGGAGTCTCGATTACTGCCTGTGCACTGCTCATTTTGGTCACCTCGTTCCCTTGTACTGCGCCTTGATCCGCGGATCAATGTAGGCGTAGAGAATATCGACGACCAGATTGATGATACAGATACAGACGGTCGTCAGGATGATACAGCCCATGATCATCGGGGTATCGCGGCGGTTGATCGACTCGACCACCAGCCGCCCGACCCCCGGCCAGGAGAAGACCGTCTCGG
>CASEBP010000159.1 GCA_949285275.1 uncultured Oscillospiraceae bacterium
ATGGATGGCGTTTTATTCATTATAGCACAGAACGGAAGAACTGCAAAACATTCGCTGTACACTTTGCAATGCGCGCTGGAATATGTTATGATAAAGGCCATTCCGTAATTTTGAGGTAAAGGAGGTTTTACAGGTGTTCGAAGGACTCAGACGGGATATCCAGGCTGTGAAGGAACGGGATCCGGCGGCCCGCAATACGGCGGAAGTGCTCTTGCTGTACTCCGGAATCCATGCCATCATGCTGCACCGGCCGGCCCATTGGCTGTACCGGCACCGGATGTTTTTCACTGCCCGCTTGATATCCCAGTTCTCGCGCTTCCTCACTGGGGTGGAGATCCACCCGGGAGCGAAGCTGGGTCACGGGATTCTGATCGATCACGGCTCGGGCGTGGTCATCGGCGAAACGGCGGAGGTGGGAGATAACTGTACCATCTACCAGGGCGTTACGCTGGGCGGAACCGGGAAGGAAAAGGGCAAACGGCATCCGACCATCGGAAGCAATGTGCTGATCGGGTCGGGCGCAAAGGTGTTAGGCCCGGTTGTGGTGTCGGACAACTGTAAAATTGCCTCTAATGCTGTGCTGCTGCGAAATCTGGAGGAGAACTCCACTGCTGTTGGGGTGCCGGCACGGGTGGTACGGGTGGCGGGGGAGAAGATTGATCCCTCCAAGCTTGACCACATTCATACCCCCGATCCGGTGGCTATTGAGCTGCAGAGGGCCCTCGAACGTATCGAACGGCTGGAGGCTCGGCTGTCCGAGCTGGAGCGGGAGGAGCAGTCCGCCTGACCCGCTGCCGCGTGGTAGTGCGTTGCATTTTCTGTGAATTCAGGTATAATGAATACAAGAAACTACGAGATGGGATGGGACGAGATTGGGAGAGCATGATGGACACAGGGCGCGGCTGAGAACCAGACTCGAGCAGGAGGGCATCGACCATTTTGCACCGCACGAAATTCTGGAGCTGCTGCTTTTCTATTCTGTCCCCCGCGCCAACACCAATCCGATTGCTCACCGTCTGCTGGAACGCTTCGGATCGCTCTCCGGCGTGCTGGAAGCGCCGAGGTCTGAACTTTTGAAGGTGGAGGGAGTGGGAGCCGCAAGCGCGACCCTCCTTTCTCTGATCCCACCGCTGACCCGGCGCTATTTGATGGATAAAAATGCGATGGGTATTGTGCTGGACACAAGTGAAAAGCGCGGGGCATATATCCAGCCGCTCTTTATCGGACAGAATAACGAGCAGCTGTATCTGCTCTGTCTGGATCAGAAGTTCAAGCTGCTCAACTGTGTCCTGCTTGCTGAAGGAAATCTGGGACAGGTTATGGTGGATATGAGGACTATCCTGGACATCACACTACGCAGCAATGCGTCCCTGGTGATTCTGGCACATAATCATACCCAGGGTTTTGCCCTTCCGTCGGACGAGGATCTGCAGATCACCCGGCAGATCGCCGAAGCGCTCAAGATGATATCGGTGACGCTGGTGGATCATATCATCGTGGCGCGGGATGACTTTACTTCGATGCGTGATTCGCGGGTGGGCCAGATGGCCTTCCCCCGCGGCGGAATTTTCTAGGGAAAAGGGGAACAGATGAGAATTTCGGAACAGGAAGAGGAGGCGCTCCAGCGGCAGATGCGCCGGATTGGCCTCTTTTATTGCACTGCCTGCAAGCGTTACTTCCGGTTGGAGGCCACCCGCTCCGGACTGGCGGCCTGCCCAGGGTGCGGCGCGCCGGAGGAAAAGGTGTTTTCGGTCAGGGTTGGCGCCCATGACGATAACGATCTGGATGATGATTATGTTTAAATATCCCGACGGAGGAATTTGCCATGCGATTTTCCCATTTTGATGAGGTGCTGGAACGGGCGGCGGCACATCCCCGGCTACGCCGTGCTGCGGTCGCGGGAGCGGCGGACGAGCATGTGATTGAGGCGGTCTATGAGGCCTGGAAGCGGCGGATTGCCGAACCGGTGCTGGTCGGCGATCTGGAAAAGATCCGTATGCTGTTGCGCCGCGTAGGTTTGTCTGAGGACGCCTTTTCCATCGTACAGGCAGAGACGCCGGAAGACTGCGGCAGGATCGCGGTGGAACTGGTGCGGGACGGGAAGGCCGATTTCCTCATGAAGGGATTTGTGGAGACCCGTGATTTGCTTCGGCCGCTGGTGCACCGCGAGAATGGCCTGAATCTGGGCCGGACCATCTCCCATATGGCTTTTCTCGATCTGCCGGTGAGAAAACATCTGCTGGTCGTTACCGACGGCGGCATGATCATTCGCCCCAGTTTGGAGGAAAAGCGGGATATCCTGATCAACGCTTTTTCGCTGCTGCGGAAGATCGGCTATGAAAACCCGACCGCGGCGGCTCTCTGTGCAATAGAACACGCCGATCCCAAGATGACGGAAACGACCGATGCCGCTGCGTTGGTTCAGATGAACCGGGACGGCGCTCTTCCGGGCGGAGAGGTATGGGGTCCGATTTCATATGATATTGCGATGGATGCCGAGATCGCACGGCTCAAGGGCTATGACTGCCCGTACTGCGGAGATTTCGATCTCCTGCTTTCCCACGACATGGCCTGCGGAAATATTCTTTCCAAGGCGCTGATTCTCAACGCCGGGGCGCAGATGGCAGGTCTGGTAGTAGGAGCCAGAGTTCCGGTGGTTCTCAATTCCCGCGGTTCGAGCGCACGGGAAAAGATGCTGTCACTGGCACTCGCGGCGGTCAGTACGTTTGACAGTCAGGAGGGAATGTGATGAGCTATCAGATCCTTGCGATTAACCCCGGTTCCACTTCGACGAAGATCGCCTTCTTTGAGGACGAAACCGAGATCTGGTCACGCAGCATCTCCCATTCGACCGAAGAATTGCTCCACTATCCCACCCTGTTTGACCAGCTGGTGATGCGTTATGAAAAGATCATCGACACGATCACCTACCATGACATTCCGCTGACCTCTCTGTCCGCCGTGGTGGGACGCGGCGGGATGCTTCCTCCGGTTCATTCTGGCGCCTATCTGGTCAACAAGGCGATGCTCGACCAGCTGGAGTTTGATCCGGTCGGGGAGCACGCCTCAAATCTCGGTGCGCCGCTGGCCTATCGGGTGGCGGAACAGCTTTCGATCCCGGCCTACATCTACGACCCGGTCACGGTAGATGAGATGATCGATGTGGTCAGGATCACCGGATGGAAGGTGATCAACCGGTTTGGAAAGGGACACAATCTGAATATGCGGGCGGCGGCGCTGCGCTATGCCCGGGAAAATGGACTGGACTACCACGAACAGAATCTGATCGTTGCCCATCTGGGCGGGGGCATTACCTCTTCGCTGCACAGCAAGGGCAGGATCATCGATATGATTTCAGACGATGAGGGCGCCTTTTCCCCCGAGCGGGCCGGACTTCTGCCCGGACAGCAGCTGCTCAAGGTCTTTTCCCAATGCGGTTTGGGAGAAAAGGAGCTGAGCCGCATGATGCGGCGTACGGGGGGGATGATGGATCACCTCGGAACCACCGACCTGCGGGAGGTGGAAAAGCGGATCGCATCGGGGGATGAGCACGCCCGCCTGATCTATGAAGCGATGGCGCTGAATGTGGCAAAAGATATCGCCCGTCTCGCGGCGGTCGTTTGCGGAGAGGTCGATGCGATTATCCTGACCGGCGGAATCGCATATTCCAAGAAGTTTACCGCGCTGGTGACCGAGCGGGTCAAATGGATTGCTCCGGTTAAGATCTTCGCCGGAGAGAACGAGATGGAGTCGCTGGCACATGGGGCGCTGCGGGTTTTGACCGGAGAGGAGGAGGCCCACGAGTATGTGGCCCGTCCGGTTGTTACCGCCTGCCCTGTCGATAAGGAGTGAGAGGATGGAAAAACACAACTGTTTTATCAAACAGCTCAGCGTCATTATTGAAAACAAAAAGGGCGCCTTTGCCGACTGGGCGCTGCTGCTCTCGGAGAATCAAATTGATCTGATTGCCGCAGCTATTGCCGAGACAGGGGAGCGCGGTACGCTGCGGGCGATTGTCAGTGAACCGCAGCGGGCCTATGAGCTGCTCAGCGAGAAGAAGTATGCAGTTTCGCTGACGGATGTGCTGGCTGTGCCGCTTCTTGACCGCCCCGGTGCGTTGGCCGAGCTGCTCGATCTGCTGCGGGATCACAATATCAGCGTCGAGTACCTCTATTCCTTCCTGCGTAAGCTGGAAGGGGACGGGGTAGTGGTGCTTCGCGTCAATCTCCCGGGCGAGGCGGTCAAGGTGCTGACCACTCACGGTCTGACTCTCCTGCGGGAGGAACAGTTGAAAAAACAATAATCCCTTTCCGGGTCAAACAGCAGCGGGACGGGCTCCTTGTGGGGAGTCCGCCCCGCTGCTGCGTGAAAAGAGAAGAAGCAACACAGATCCGGCGCAAGAGGCCGGTTTTCTGCGGGGGAGAGCAGTTTGAATGGGCTTATCCTTTTCCGCACGCGCATTCAACGGCCAGAAGATCCCGCAGCGCGCAGGAGCTGCTTGAATGGCAGCGTGCAATCCGGGCGTTTCGCCGGCCCGCTTCCTGTAGTGCAGAGCCCACCATTTTGTGTGAGACGGTGTTGGTAAACAGGATAATCAAATCAGGAAAGCCCAGCTGCTGCTTGAAATTGGAGGGCATCTTGGTAAAAACTTTGGCGCGGCATCCATAGCTTTTGCAGATTTTCTTGTACTGGGATTCCATGCATTCATTTCCGCCGACGATCACAACGCTCATATTCGGCCTCCTTTGCTTTAGTTAGCTTATGCTAACCAAAGCATAACAAAAGCTGCGCCGTTTGTCAAGCGCAAATCAAAGGACGGCCGCCCAGCAAGGGGCAACCGTCCGGGGTTTTAACTGCGGTGGGCCTGGATATGGGCCTTGAGCCGCTCAAAGGTTTCCTCACTGATATCGTGCTCGATGCGGCAGGCATCCTGTGCTGCTGTCTCGGGGGAGACCCCCAGGGCGGTCAGCCAGATGGTCAGAAGACGGTGCCGGTCGTAAATCCGACGGGCCAGTTCCTCCCCCTGGGGTGTCAGGGTAATCCAGCCCTCCTGATCCATCACGATATACTGTTTCTCTCGCAGCAGCCCCATAGCGCGGCTGATGCTGGGCTTGCTGTAGTCCAGATGGCGGGCGATGTCAATCGAGCGGACCATTCCTTTTTCCTCCCGAAGAACCAGGATGGATTCGAGATAGTCCTCTACCGATTCATTGCGCTTCACCAAAACACCTCCTTCTGCTGCGGCAGACGGATGGAATTGGCCGCAGGTTTACTGTTTATTTTAACACAGGGGCAGCAAAAGAACAAGTCGGTTCAGCCGTTCGTTTCATCCAGGCGAATCTGATCGATGATAAAACGGGGGCGGTGCTTGGTCTCCTGATAGATCCGGCCGATATACTCCCCGATGATGCCCAGGCAAAGCAGCTGGATTCCGCCGAGCATCCAAATCGATCCCATCAGGGTGGTCCACCCCTGGACCGTCTGGCCGAACAGCTTCTGGATGAGCAGTGCGAACAGTCCCAGCAGGCTGCCGCCGAAGATGAGTGCCCCGAGCAGTGTGACCAGCCGAATCGGACGGATCGAAAAGGAGGTGATGCCGTCAAAGGCGAAGAGCAGCATCTTTTTGAGAGGATATTTGCTTTCGCCGGCGAACCGCTCCGCCCGTTCATAGGGGACAACGGTGCTGCGGAATCCGATCAGCGGGACGATGCCGCGCAGAAACAGGTTTACCTCCTGGAATTCCAGCAGGGCGGCGAGGGCCCGTTTGGACAGCAGGCGGTAGTCGGCGTGGTTATCAACGATTTCCACCCCGAGCATCCGCATCAGCTTGTAAAAAGCTCCCGCGGTGCCCCGCTTAAAGGCGGTGTCGGTTGCACGGCTTGAACGAACGCCATACACCACTTCATAGCCCTCCTGGAACCGCTCAACCATCCGGTCGATGGCGTTGATGTCATCCTGCAGGTCGGCGTCCAGACTGATTACCGCATCGCAGTGTCCATTGGCAACAGTCAGACCGGCCAGCAAGGCGTTCTGATGGCCCTTGTTGCGGGAGAGCTTGACCCCGCCGAAACGGGGGTCCTGGCGGTGAAGCGCCTCGATGATCGGCCAGGTGTGGTCCCGGCTGCCGTCATCCACCAGCAGGATCCGGCTCTCGGGGGAGATCATCTGTGACTGCAGCAGGCTGTCAAACTTTTCGCCGAGCCGGCGGGTGGTTTCAGGGAGGACCTCCTCCTCATTGTAGCATGGAATAACCAGATACAGTATTGTCATCGTTGATTCTCCTGCGGGTCGTCGTGTTGCGGAAGTTCCTCAAGGGATTCCAGATAACTCCAGATGGCATCCACCCGGTCGTCTTTGGCCGGTGTGGCGGGAGGCGGTTGTGGCCTGGCGGGCGGCGGGGAGGATGCCGGTTTCGGCCGGTCTGCTTCAACCGGTGGGAAAGAGATTACGGGAAGGGTATCCTGATCCGGTTCCGGCTCCTCCTGCAAATCCACGTCGGAGGACATCTCTTCGCACAGATCCTCCCCGGAAAGGCAGGCATTCGGGTCAGAAGAGGCCGTGTCGCCCTGTGGCAGGGTGTGGACGGCTCTGACGCCGAAGAGCCGGCAGACCAGCAGATAAAGCAGCAGTAGCAGCAATCCGCCCCCGCTGATGACTGCGCCTTCAAAGAGGCCGGGGGTCTGGTATTCGAAGTAGATCCGGCATTCGCCCGCGGGTGCCCGGACCGCCATAAAACCGATGTTGGCCTTCTCAATTTGAACCGGCGCGCCGTTGACCCAGGCGTGCCAGCCCTTGTCATA
>CASEBP010000160.1 GCA_949285275.1 uncultured Oscillospiraceae bacterium
ATATCGATCCCCATCTGCTTGACGGCAAGTATCTGATTGGTCTCGACTACTCTCAGGACCGCAACATCCTGGTCGGCTGCGCCGGCATCAGCATCCATGCGCTCACCCTGCCGGCAGCGAAGGTTCCCCTGGCTGATCCGCAGCGGAAAACCGCAGTGAAGATCACCCTTTCCGGTCTGACCGGCGGACACGGCGGCGGCGACATCATCCATTATCGCGCCAATGCCATCCGGATCCTCGCAGAGCTGCTCTACGCGCTGCAGGAGGAAACCTCCTTTGACGTCGCCTCGATTTTCGCCGGCGAAAAGAACAACAGCATCCCGACCTACGGGGAACTGGTGCTGTGCTATCCCCGGGAAAACAGCGAACGGGTCGCGGCCTTCCTCGAGCAGACCCGGACCGCTCTCCAGGGCGAATATGCCGAAACCGACCCTGGTCTGTCGCTGGTCTGGGAGGAAGCTGCCCCTGTACAGCAGTGCTACACCGCTGAAAGCACCGCGCATCTGATGCAGATGATGGATCTGCTGCCCAACGGCCCCTTCAATTTCATCGACAAGGCGCGTAAATTCTGCAAGTGCTCCTCCAACCTGGGCGTTCTCAAAGAGATCGACGAGGGCTTTTACTTCACCGATACCGTCCGGGCCAACAGCACCTATCAGAATATCCAGGCCCACCGCCGCATCGCCGGCACGGCAGCACTGTGCGGTGCCAGCCATGAATGCATCTCCTACCTCCCGCCGTGGGAATATCAGCGCGATTCCGCCTTTGCCAAGGCAGTCGCCAAGATCTGGGAGCCGATCAAGGGCTACCGGCCGGAGGAGAACATCATCCATGCGACGGTCGAAACCGGACTGCTGATCGAAAAGATGCACGCCTGCGGCAACACCGAAGCTCAGGGCATCAACCTTGGCGTCCATAACATCGACGTACACACCTTCAACGAACGGATGGAACTGGCCACCCTGGGCAAGACCTTTGAGGTGCTCCGCGCCATCCTCGAGCAAATCGAAGCGTAGCCGGGATTTCTCCGGGCGGCCCTGCATCCCTCCCCCCGCCGCCCGGATTACCCATATCACATGCATAGGATACAAGCCAGGCTGCAATCAAACCAATCATAGGAGGAAACCGTATGTCAAAGAAAGAACAAAAAGCCGGAAAGACTTCCCTACTGGATAAAATAGAAGTCGCCGGCAACAAACTTCCCCATCCTGTAGCAATGTTCGCAATTCTCGGACTGATCACCATCGTCCTGTCAGCGATCTGCGCTGCGGCGGGCGTTTCGGTGGTCGGCGAAACGGTGGGCAGCGATGGCACCCTCGTGGAAAAGACCTACACCGTCACCAGCCTGCTCAGCCGCTCCGGCCTCTCCTGGATGCTGATCAACGCCGCCACCAACTTCACCAGCTACGCTCCGCTGGGCACCGTCATCATCGCGATGGTCGGTATCGGTATGGCGGACGGAAGTGGCTACATCAGCGCACTGCTCAAAAAGGTCATCGCCAAGGCCCCGCAGAAGCTCATTGTTCCCTGCCTGGTCTGGCTGGGTGTCATGGGCAATATCTCGAGCGATGCCGGCTACGTCATCGTCATCCCGATCGGCATGATGATCATGTATGCCTGCGGCCGTCACCCGCTCGCCGGCTTTGCCGCGACGCTGGCCGGTGTCTCGGGCGGTTACAGCGCCAACATGCTGATCACCAGCATCGATCCGATCCTCGCGGGCGTTTCGACCGATGCCGCCCATATCGTTGATCCCAACTACACCGTGAGCCCTGCCGCCAACTGGTATTTCATGATCGCATCGACCGTTCTGCTGACCATCGTCGGCACCCTGATCACCACGAAAATCGTGGAGCCGCATCTGGGCACCTATACCGGAACCCCCGAGCTCAACATGAGCGAGGCGCAGCTCAACGAGAAGGAAGAGGGCGCCCTCAAGAGCGCCAATATTATTCTGCTGGTGCTGGTCGCGATCATCGTTGTGCTCTGTATCCCGCAGAACTCCTTCCTGCGTGACGCCGAAACCGGCAGCCTGATCGATGGCGCACTGATCTCGGGCGTTACCACCATCATCTCGCTGGTCTTCTTCGCTACCGGCACGATGTACGGCTACAAGTGCGGCAAATTCAAGAATCACCGCGATGTCTGCTCTCAGATCGGCAGCACGATGGCCAGCATGGGCAGCTACCTCGCCCTGGCGGTTGTCGCCTCGCAGTTCATCAAGTACTTCAACTACACCGGACTGGGCAACATTGTGTCGGTTATCGGCGCGAACTTCCTGTCGAAGATCGAGGTCAGCCCGATCGTTCTGATCGTCTGCTTCATCATCTTCTGCGCCTTCATGAACCTGCTGATGGCCTCCGCTTCGGCCAAGTGGACCCTGCTTGCCCCGATCTTCGTCCCGATGTTCATGAAGATTGGCTACGCCCCCGAACTGATGCAGGCAGCTTACCGTATCGCCGATTCCTCCACCAACATTATCAGCCCGGTCATGGCCTATCTGGCGGTTATGATCGTCTTCTGCCAGAAGTATGACAAGAGCGCCGGTCTGGGAACCATCTGGTCGCTGATGCTTCCCTACTCGATCTGCTTCATCGTCTCCTGGACCATCCTGCTCATCGTCTTCATCCTCGCAGGAATCCCGCTCGGCCCGGGCGCTTCGATCTTCCTGTTCTGATCGCCCCGTCGGGCTTTTAGCCTGATCCTATGCTACTTATTCAGGCCTAACACCGTCTGCGTCCTGCCCTCCCCTTTTGTGGCGCCTCCGCCCAAAAGGGGAGGGCTTGCTTTTTGCCAAAATTTCCCGTCCAAACGGGATCAGGGCCTGTCGTCCTCCCTACCTCCGGCCGGTCTGGGCAAAAAATAACAGGCAGCGGACATCACATCCGCTGCCTGTACAGCTTCGTCTATCCCGGCCAAAACCAGCCAGGTCCGATCCGCCTTATCCGGTTCGGTGCCTCTCAATCCTTCATCCAGGCAGGAATCTGATCGGGAGTCAGCCCGTTATAGCGGCAGTTCTTATAGCGACATTCATGGCAAAGCCCCTTGTTGCCGGCAACAGGAGGCTCGCCCTTAATCTCCTTCTCGAGGAATTCAACCAGAGCGCGCACCTGCTGCTCCTCCCCCTCGGCAGCAATAGTAACGGCGCCTTCATTTCCGCCGACACCGCCGCAGCAGACGAGGGTTCCCTTCAGGCCGAACAGGATCCGCAGCGCCTCGATCTCGGTAACGACGGTTGTGTTGGCGATGCAATACATCCCAAAGTCCGCTCCCATCGGAATATCAATATGGGTAGCTCCCACCGCGGCGGCAGCCGCCTTGACCGAGGGGACCAGCTTTTCAAGCCCAACCGGTGTGATGTATTTCAGTCCCTTGGAGGTGACCGGTCCAATAATCCGCGGGATGGTGCCGCCGTCAAACCCGGCGGTGACGACCCCGACATTCCCCTCCGGGTCAACCGCATTGGCGCCCTTGATCACCACCGTCTCAGGATGGAAGTCGCTCAGCGCATCGGGCAGGGTCTTGTCCTGTGCCACTCCCTTGTAAAAGACATTAGGGAAGCTCTTTCTGCTATCGGGATGGGTCACGCAGAGCAAACCGTTGGTGCTCAGTCCGACGGTGCAGTGGGCGGGCTCAATCCCCTCCCGGCCCAACAGCTCCTGAGCGATAAAGGCGTTGGTGGTGCCACCGGCGAGCAGCACATAGGCCGACTTCCAGGCGGTCTGGAATTCCGGCATTGCCACCACGGCCTTCGCAATCAGACGGCGGGATTCGGCGGACTTCAGGGTGAATACGGTTTTCATGGCAATCTTCTCCTTTCCATCTTCCATCACCGGCAGGACGGGTGCAGCTTCAGGTCAACAACGGGGTTGCGAAGCGGTTCCATCTCAAAGCCGTTGGGTCCATAGATGCGGCATTCGGCCGTATCCCCGTCCTGAATCGGAAAAGCGCGCGGGGTACCGGTCGAAAGGATATCCCCGGGAAGCCATCCCTGCATCTGGGAGATCAGACTCACCAGACGCGACGGCTTGTGGGTCATATTACGCACAACGTTCTTGGCGTGGACCTCCCCATTATGGACCGACTGGACCTCCAGGTCGAGGACGTCGGGCACCTCATCGGGGGTGACCATCTGCGGGCCAAAGGTCAGGAAGGTGTCAAAGCCCTTGACCAGCGTCAGGAAGCGGGGATTCTGCCGCAGAATCGACTCCTCGGTCATATCGAGGATCGTGGTGTAGCCTACGACATAATCGAGCCACTCCTCCTCCTCGATGAACTTGCAGGGCTTTCCGATGATAATGCCGAGCTCCGCTTCAGCAGTGGTCTTCTTTGCCTCGGGCAGAGCCGGAATCCAGATGTCATCCCCCGGCCCGGCGATACAGGAAGCCGGCTTATAGAAGCTGCCCGGGAAGCCAACCGGCGCACTCTCTCCCAGGTCGCCTGCATGATCGACATAGTTGAGCCCGATGCCGAAGATCCGCGGCGGATTGCGGTAAAGCGGCGCATAGACCACCTTGTCGTAGGGAACGACCCCCGGCAGGGACTCCAGCTCCCCACGTCCTCCCGCATTGTACCAGGCGGTCAGACCGGGAATCTGGCCGGCGCAGATCAGCTCATAGAGCTCGGTTTTCCAGGCGGTTCCCTTGGCGGCATTGAGCGCCTCGATCGGGAAAATGCCTGTCTGGGTCACAATACCCGCGATTTCCCGGCCGTTTTGCTTGATGGTTGATAGCCTCATTCGCAATTCCTCCTTATCGTCTTGCCGGCGGGCAGATCCCGGAGGATCCGCCGGTTTGGTGCCCGGCTTATTGTTATCATAGCACATCCACCCCGCCCACGCTATCGCAAAAAAACGATAAGATAATAAACGGGTGTTTATGGCCGCTGCTTCAAACCGGCGCTTCAGCTCTTCCGGCGGGCCCGGATCTCATCGAGCAGCCGGAAAGCAACCTCATCCTTGCTCAGCAGCGGCAATTCGATTGTTTCATCCGAAGTGATCAGCGTCACAACGTTGGTATCCACTCCAAACCCGGCGCCCTCCACTTTGAGATTATTGGCGACAATCATGTCCAGCCGCTTGCGCTGCAGCTTCTCCCGAGAATTCTCAAGCATATCGCGGGTTTCCATCGAAAAACCGCAGAGGAACTGTCCGTCCGGCTTGTGCTCCCCCAAAAAGCGCAGAATATCATCGGTTCGTTCCAGCTCCAGCGAGGATCCTCCATCCAGCTTCTTGATCTTGTCCTCCCGGACGACGGCAGGGCGGTAATCGGCCACTGCAGCCGCCTTGATGATGATATCCTGTTCCTGTGAACGGGAGGTCACCGCCTCGAACATCTCCCGGGCACTTTCGACCGGTACCGTCTCGACAAAGAGCGGCGGTTCCAGAGCGGTCGGCCCACTGACCAGTGTCACTGCCGCGCCGCGCATCGCGGCCGCCCGGGCGATTGCATAGCCCATCTTCCCGCTCGAACGGTTGGTGAGATAACGCACCGGATCAAGCGCCTCCCGGGTGGGACCGGCGGTTACCAGCATCCGCACCCCTGCCAAATCCTGCGGGCAGCTCGCCCGCTCAAGATACTCGGCCAGCATCGCCGGTTCTGGCAGCTTTCCGGCCCCGACGTCTCCACAGGCCAGCCTGCCCGACGCCGGTTCAATGACGACAAAGCCGTCCTGCCGCAGCTGCTCAAGATTGCGTTGGGTCGCCGGGTTCTGATACATGGCGGTATTCATCGCCGGCGCGACCAGTTTGGGGCAAGTGCAAGCCAACACGGTGGTGGTCAGCATATCATCCGCCAGCCCCTGAGCCAGCTTGGCGATAACATTGGCAGTGGCCGGTGCGATGATCACCAGATCGGCCCGCTTGGCCAACGCGATATGTTCGACTTCAAACGCATAGGACCGGTCAAAGGTATCCACCGAAACCCTCCGCTTGGTGATCCCCTCGAAGGTGTGCGGCGTAATAAAATGCAACGCGTTGGGGGTCATCACCACATCGACCATCGCCCCCGCCTTGACCAGCATGCTGGCGAGCGCCGCCGCCTTATAGGCCGCAATTCCTCCCGAAACTCCCAACAAAACCGTCTTTCCCCTGAGCATCATTTTTTCCCCTTTCCGACGTAAGCCGGCCGGCCAGCGCCTCTTATGGTATCTTCTTCGCTTTAGTATACCAAACCGCCATACCAGGCGTAAAGCGTTTTTCCGAAAGATTTTCCAAGCAGATTGCAATTCATTGCGCCATTCGCTATAATAGGCGCGGGATGGGGATTGCAGACCGCCGTCCCCCTCTCCCAAATATTGCGCCGCATCCCGCAAAGGCGGGAGCGACAGCAGGAGGAATTTGTCATGAAAAACCGCAAGCTTGTCATTCTGTCCCTATTCTGCGCGATCGTCGTGCTGCTGGCCTTCACCCCACTGGGGTACATCCCGCTTCCATTTATTAAGATGACCATCCTGCATATTCCGGTCATCCTGGGCGCTCTTCTTCTCGGCCCCCGGTGCGGAGCGGGGCTCGGCTTTCTATTCGGATTGACCAGCCTGATCAATAATACCATCAACCCGGCTATCACCTCCTTCACCTTCACCCCCTTCTATCCGCTGCCCGGCACCGGAAAAGGCAGCTGGCTGTCGCTGATCGTCTGCTTTATTCCCCGGATTCTGGTTGGAGTGATCCCCTATTTTGTCTACCGCTTGATGCAGCGCCTGCTGCACAGTAAAAAGCCCGGTCATCCGGTTTCCCTCGCGGTCGCCGGAGTCGCCGGCGCGCTGACCAATACTATCCTCGTCATGGGGCTGATCTACCTGCTCTTTACCGACGCCTATGCCGCCGCCAAGGGGATCTCCACCAATCTGGTGCTCGGGGTCATTCTGGGAATCATCGCCACCAATGGAATCCCGGAGGCGATCGGTGCAGGGGTGATCACTACCGCAGTCGGCAAGGCGCTGTTCGCACTGCAACCCCAAGGAAAGGAGCCTGAGGCCTGATATGATCCTTGCCATCGATGTCGGAAACACCCATATCGTCCTGGGAGGCTTTGACCGGGACACCATCCGCTTCACCAGTCGGCTGGCCACCGACCGGCTCAAAACCGGGGATGAATATGCGGTGTTGATCGACAATGCCCTGACCCTCTGCCATATCGATCCTGCCGACATCGAGGGGGCGATCCTCTCCTCGGTCGTCCCGCCGCTCAAGCGGGCCATCAGCGAAGCGATCCGTATCATCACCGGCCACGAATGTCTGATTGTCGGCAGCGGCATCAAGACCGGCCTCAACATCCTGATTGACAACCCCGCACAGCTCGGCAGCGACCGGGTCGTCGATGCGGTCGCCGCGCTGGCCGAATATCCGCCTCCTATCCTCATCTTCGATCTGGGTACCGCGACCACCATTTCGGCGATTGACAAAAACGGGAACTTTCTTGGCGGTATGATCATTCCCGGTGTCATGGTGAGCCTCGACGCACTGGCCTCCCGCACCGCCCAGCTGCCCCATATCAGCCTGGATCTCCCCCGCCGGATGATCGGCACCAATACCGAGGACTGTATGAAGAGCGGCGTGCTTTACGGCAATGCCGCGATGATCGACGGAATTATCGACCGTGCCGCGCGGGAACTGGGGACAATCCCTACCGTCGTCGCGGCGGGCGGCCTGGCCAAAACTATCGTCCCGCTCTGTGAACGCCCGATCATCCTCGACGACAGTCTGACCCTCAAGGGACTGCGGATCCTTTATGAAAAAAATCGGAAACGGTAAAGAAAAGCGCCATGCCTTA
>CASEBP010000161.1 GCA_949285275.1 uncultured Oscillospiraceae bacterium
GCCACCGCAAAGCCGATCATATTGGCGCAGCATCCAACGGTGGCTGCGCCGGCGGCGATGCCGGAGAGGTTCAGAACGACGCCAAGCGCTGCCGAGCTGATCGGAAGAGTCAGGATCATTCCCATCAGCACCGATACCACAATTCCCATAATCAGCGGCTGCTGTTCCGTTCCCCAGTTAATCAGCGAGCCGAGCCAGGTCATAAACGCGGAAATGGGGGGGCCTGCGAACAGCCCAACTGCCGATCCTACCGTGATGGACAGCAGGGGGGTTACCAGAATATCGACGCTGGTTTTTCCACTGATCAGATGACCGACCTCAATTCCGACATAGGCTGCGATAAAGGCGCCGAGCGGTTCACCGGGGCCGGAAAGGACGACCGCTCCGTCGACAAAAACGGTACCTTTGGCAATATTTCCGGCAAAGGCACCGACCATTCCGGCTGTTGCGGCCGATACCACCACAAGCGGCGATTCTTTGAACTTGTATGCGACGCCGACGCCGATCCCGGCTCCGGTCATGGCGGAGGCCATTTTTCCGAACTGATAGAGGATATCTCCCGCCGAACCTCCGATCAGGGCGGAGATCTGTTGAATGATGGTGCCGATAATCAGGGTACCGAACAGCCCGAGCCCCATGCCGCCCAGGCCGTCAATCATAATCCGGTTGAACAGTTTCTTCGCGTTCATCTGACTTCCTCGCTTTTCATGTGGTGAGATATGTCATGACATCTGTAAACAACATGCTGTATTGTAGCAGAATGGGAACCAAATTGCAACCCCTAAATCTACACCGGTGAATTGATGCAGTGTTTGCTTGACATGACACCCTTTTTGTGGGACAATACAACCAGAAAGAGGGGGAAGGGACATGAACTGTGCCGGCTGTGAAAAAAGTGCGACGTCATTTCTCTGTGATCCGCGCTGGAAGGTCAGTCGCCTCGGATTGGAGCGGGTATCAGAACTGCTGGATCGGATGGGACGTCCACAGAACCGGCTGAAGTTTGTCCATATTACCGGAACCAACGGGAAGGGATCGACAGCGGCAATGATCGCCTCGATGTTGACCCAGGCGAATCTGAAGACGGGCCTGTTTACTTCCCCCTGTCTGGAGCGGATCAACGAACAGATTCAGGTTAACGGCAGGGAGATCTCCGCGGATGAGCTGGAAGGGGCTGCTGCGGTCTGTCGTCAGGCCGCGGATCAGATGAGCGATCACCCCACCGAGTTTGAGATGCTTGTTGCAACGGCGCTGGAGCATTTCGCCGCTTCCGGGTGCGATCTGGTGGTGCTGGAAGTGGGGATGGGCGGCCTGAGAGATGCCACCAATGTGGTGGAACAGACCGAGGTTGCCATACTGACCACCATATCACTGGATCACACCGCGATTCTGGGCAGCACTACCGCGGAGATTGCCGCCGAAAAGGCTGGGATTATCAAACCGGGATGCACCGCCGTATCGGTCGGTCAGGATCCACAGGTGGAGCGGGTATTGAGGGAGATCTGTGCTGAAAGAAACGTTCCGCTGATATTTTGCGATGAAAGAGAACTGTTTGATACGCCGAGCCTTTCACAGGATGGATTGCATTTTTCTTACCGGGGGATGCCCATCCGGCTTCCGCTGCTCGGCTGGTATCAGCTTCAGAATGCTGCCGCCGCGGTGACCGCCGTAGCGCAGCTGAACCGGCGCGGCTGGAAGATCCCAGATGAAGCTGTGCGGCGGGGTTTGGAGAGGGTGAGCTGGCCTGGAAGGCTGGAACTCCTGTGCAGACAGCCGTTCTTTTTGCTGGATGGCGCACACAATCCACAGGGCGCACAGACCGTTGCCGATACGCTCAACCGGGTGGCGCCGGGGGAGCGGTTCACCTTCTTGGTGGGGATTCTCGCTGATAAGGACTGGAAGGGAACGCTGTCTCCCGTCTTCCCGATGGCAGAGCGATTCCTGATCACCACACCGCCCAATCCCCGCGCCATGCCCGGGGAGGAACTGGCCGGTAATCTGCGCGACCTTGGATTTGAAGCCCAGGTTTTTGCTTCGCCGGAAGAGGGGGCCCGACAGGCCCTGAAACTGGCGGGACCGGAAGGGCGGATCTGCGCTTTTGGTTCGCTTTATCAGGCGGGTATGATTCGCCGGACGATTCTGAAAGATTCCCGTCTGTAGCAGGACGGTTTGCATATACAATCAATGTCATGACAGAGTAGGAACGATGCGTTAAGTGCCGGAGGATGGGAGGTTGCCTCCGGACGAAACGGCCCTTTGCGGCTGTGCGGTGTCGTTTCGCATCCGCTGCCACAGGTGGGGAGATTTCTCCTTTTTGTGGCAACGACACAGAAAGGGGAAATGTTTTTGTTGTACACAGAAAAAGTACGGAAGCTCACCACCATTGCCATGCTGATTGCCCTTGAGATTTTGCTGTCACGATTCTTTTCGATTGCGACGATGACCGTCAAAATTGGATTTTCCTTTTTGCCGATCGCAGTCATTGCCATCTGCTACGGGCCACTGGCGGCGGGGTTCGGGTATGCCATTGCCGACTATATCGGTGCGACCCTGTTTCCGATCGGGCCTTATTTTCCCGGTTTTACCGTCACCTGTTTCTTCTGTGGGATCGCCTATGGAATATTTCTCTATCGTCCCGGCCGGACGCTTGGGTGGCCCTCGGTGATCCTTGCGGTGATCACGGTGCTGTCTCTTCAGCTGCTGCTGGATACGATGTGGGTGGTGATGCTGACAGGGAAGGGATACATTGCCGTTTTGCCTGAGCGTGTTTTGAAGGTAGTGGTAATGCTGCCGGTGCAGATCCTCTGCATTCAGATGGTACAGCGCCGCGTTTTGCCATTGGTGTGGAAAAACTGACTGCCGAACAATTCGGTGTTCGCGTGCCGCCATAACCTCCCAATGTTGTGTAGAAAAAACCCGTCGCAGAATTCCTGTTCTGCGGCGGGTTTTCTGTTAGGAGCTTTTTCGTTTTCTATGCTGTAATTGCTGGCCTGCATACCGTTTACATAGGCTAAAACTTGATTTTTTCCTCTGGTTCAGAGATTTTGGCCGCATGGGTCGTTCCATCAATTTCGATGCGGTAAATCCATATGGCTCCCTTCTTGTACGGTCTGCATCCGCGGTGATTTCAGGAGGACCGTCCGGCCGGGGAGGTTCTTGTCAGGGACAATGATGACAAACTCCTCCTCATCGGTTAATGGTTCTTCCGATGCATCCTGTGATTCGTTTTCTGAAACCGGAGCGTCAGAATTCTCTAAAGTTGTCTTCGGATTCTCTGAAACCATCGAACTGAACGCAGAAGATGAGCCGGGGTCACCGGATGAAGGCGGGGTAATATTTGAGGGTTGACAAGCATTCAGGCAAAGTATTTCCAGAAGGACGACAGCGGTAAAGATCAGATCGGACTTACCCGAATCAATCTCTTCATAGTCGGTCATCTCCTCATTTTATCTTCCCAAAATATCTATAAAAGAATCCCGCCACAGAAGACGGTGACGGGATTCTTTGGGAAGGGCGGTCGTTTTAGATCGCCCGGGACGCGGGCGCAAATTTGGGGCAAAGGAAAAAGCTTGGTGAACCATCTGAGCCGTTGGATCGCCCGGGGAACCACATCCAGCGGCAGGCCGGATGGCATCTGCCGCTGTTCCTCTGTGGGGGTGAACAGGAGGTTTTTTGAGCGAAGCGGAGAAAACCTCCGC
>CASEBP010000162.1 GCA_949285275.1 uncultured Oscillospiraceae bacterium
CCGTCGACCGGCAGGCCCAGCTGACTTTCGAGGATACGGGCGATCTCCCCGGTGGGGTCGCCGTCAAAGAACCCGCCGCACGCCTCGTTGATCTTTCCGGTCACGCTGCCGGGATCGACATAGAGGTCCCGCGGGATCTGAAGCAGCCAGGCGCGGTTCTCCCCGAGGTCGAAGCAGGCGTAGAGGATGACGTCGGCGAGGGCCCGGGTGTGGTCGATGCCGCAGAGCAGCAGGCCATACCGCTGCTGCGGCAGATCGCCGGTGACAAAGCGGTCCGGTCCGGCCGCGGCAAACGGCGCGGCCCGGCGCAGATCGGTACCGGTGTTTCGGGACAGCGCCCAGCCGGCCCCGAGGGCCAGCAGCAGCCCGATCGCCGGCAGCGCCGCCAGCCATCTTCTCCGATGTCTTCCGAACCCGATCCCCGCCATGCGGCAGCACCCCTTTTTATGCCTGCCGCGGGGCCTCCGCTTGGATGAGGGCGTAGCGGTTGTAGGCGTTAAGGGTATCACCGGTCACCGGCCGCCCGCTGTGGGCCAGGTCTCCGAGGATGAACTGCAGCGCCTCGAACATCGCGTCGGGAATCGACCGCTCGGCCTTGGCGCGCAGCGCCTCGACCCCGGGATACCGGCGGTCGGCGCTGGTCAGATCGGCGAGGTAGACGATCTCCTCGAGCAGCGACATTTCGCCCCGCCCGGTGGTGTGATACCGTACCGCCTCTATTATTTGGGTGTTATAGACCGATAATTCACGCTGGATATAAATGGCGGCGGCGAAGCCGTGCCAAATCCGCTCAGAAGCAAGAAATACCGGGTCTTTTATTATAGCAGATCCCTCGAGAAGATTCAACATTCTCTCCCGGGGCATCTCCTTGCAGATATCGTGCAGCAGCCCGGCCAGATAGGCCAATTCTCCGTCCCCGCCGTGCAGCTCAGCCAGCCGCAGCGCGGTGGAGGCGACGTTGATCGTGTGGGTATAGCGGGAACGGGAGAGTCCGGCGCGCAGCCGTCCGGTCAGCTCGTCGAGGTCGACGGGAATCCGCCGCGTCCGGCCGTAAAGGCCGTTCTGCACGATATACTGTTCAACCGCTGCCGGCAGCGCCTCGCACTGGGGATCCTGGCGGATCTCGGTCGACGAGACGACCACCGGCTCGGCCTCGACGATTTCGGTGCGGGCGCCCATCGCATTGAGCCGGTCCCGCTGCGCGCACAGGCGGGAAAACTCGTCGGTTTCCCGGGCAATAGCGGCGATCGGCACCATCCGCAGCAACTGTTCGGCACAGTGCCACTCGGTCAGGGTATAGAACATATCGCTGCCCACCAGCAGGATCAGATCGTCGTTGGGATACTGCCGCTGCAGGGCGAACAGCGTATCGATGGTATAGCTTTTTCCGCCGCGCCGGATCTCCAGTTCTGAGACGGTGACCCGTTCATCCCCCTGCACCGCCAGCCGGCACATCGCGATTCGGTCCTGTGCAGGCAGCACACAGCCGGAATCCTTGTGCGGCGGAACAGCGGCAGGCATCAAGATCACCCGGTCGAGCGCAAGCCGCCCGATCATCCGGTCAATCAGCGCCAGATGCCCGTTATGGATGGGATTAAAGGTACCCCCGAAGACTCCGATTTTCATCGACATTCCCCCTGCGTTGCACGCCGCCGGTCAACCCAGCTGGATAACCGGTTTTTTTCTGTTGCGGCGGAAAAGCACGAATTTTCGTCCGATCGTATGGACGACGACGGCGCCGGTCTGTTCGGCGAGCGCGGCAGCAAGCTCAGCCGCGGTGTAGGGCGAGGTCTCCAGTGCGGCGCACTTGATCAGTTCCCGCTTGGTCAGCAGCAGATCGATCATCGTAATCTGCTCAGGCGAAAGCTCCTTTTTGCCGAACTGGGCGACCACTTCAAGATTCTGTGCAAGGCCCCTGAGGTGGGCGCGCTGTTTGCTGGTCAGTTCCATAATACTCCTTTGGCGTCGGTGTGTAAATGTCTTTTCTCAATCGGGATCGTGAGCCGTCCGGCGCAGGGTCTCCCCCTCGAGCCGGTAGGTAGTCCATTCGTCGAGCGCCCGGGCGCCGAGCGAGCGGTAAAAACGAATGCTCGGCTCGTTCCAGTCGAGGCA
>CASEBP010000163.1 GCA_949285275.1 uncultured Oscillospiraceae bacterium
AGTTCCTGCCGCAGGGCGGATTGCAGCAGCGAGGAATCGGTCTGAGGCGAAGCGGGATGGATTGTCAGCAGCGCGGCGAGCAGAATGATGCCGGCGGACGCGGCGGCTGGAACCGCCAGTTTGTACCGGCCCCCTTCAGTGCCCGGAGCACCGCTCCGGCCGACGGATAGCGGTCTGCGGGATCGAAAGCGGTGCAGCGGTGAATCAGGCGGCAGAGGCGGGCATGCCCCGGGATGCGGGGCAGCGGGTCGAAGCTGCCGGTGAGCAGGTAGCGCAGCAGCATTCCCAGGCTGTAGACGTCCGAACGCGGATCGGTCTGCCGGTAGCCGAACTGCTCGGGCGGAGCGGTCGCCTCGGTGCCAAGAAAGACGGTGTCCCCCTGCTGCTGCGGCCGGTAGCGCCGGGCGGCTCCCAGATCGATGAGATGGCAGCGCCCGGCGGGGTCAATCACCACGTTCTGCGGCTTGATGTCCCTGCAGATCACGGGAGGATTGCGGCCGTGCAGGTCCTGCAGAACCTGGCAGAGGGAGGCGGCCACCTCGCAGACCCGGTCGGGGGAGAGCGGCCCCTGGGAGGCGACCAGATCGTAGAGACAGATCCCCTCTACATATTCCCGCACCAGATATTCCCGCCCATCCGCCTCGAGGTAAGCCAGTGGGCGGGGAAGCTGCGGATGGTTGATTTCACGCAGCAGGTCGTATTCCTGCCGCAGCGAGTCCTCCCGGCCAGCCGGCTGGATCTTCAGCACGGCCGGCCACCCTGCCCGATCACGGACCAGATAGACCGACCGTTCGCCATCCTTGAGGCAGGACTCGGGGCAGTATTGGGCGCGCAGAAAATCCGGGAGGGACAGCGCATTCAGCACCGCCGCCCGGTATTCCCGCAAAAAGCGTTCCTTCTGTTCCATTTTAATCCCCTCCGGCGTAAAGCCCGGGCTCGGGCAGCGAGAGGAGCAGCTCCTCGGCCTGCGGCAGCCCCATCTTCTGATTGAGGGCGAAGATGACCGCCGCATCCCGTCGTACCCGGGGATAGAGCACACCGCAGCCTCCTGCAACAAGCAGCCGCTGCGTATCCTCCAGGGAGAGAAAAAGGGCCAAAGCGGTGCGGAGCAGGACATCCCGGCCGGGGTTGCGCTCTCCGCGAAGAATCTGATAGCCGTAGGACCTGCTGATATCGGCGGCTGCGATCCAGTCGGACACCGACAGCCCCGCCTGCGCCAACAGGTCCCGCAGTACCTGGGCTGCAGAAGGGGTATCGGTACACTGGCGGAGGAAGGCCTGTCCGCTCTCCGGATGGCGCAGCCTGCGTAACAGTTTGCTTGTGGATTCGTACATTCGTCCACCCCCTGATAGCCCTATTATAGTCAAAACTGGCAGAAAATGCAAAAGCGATGCTCCGCTGTGTACCGGCCTGCAGCACGCGGGGATGCTGGAAAAATGGAGGGGACTGTGTTATACTGAAACCACAGCAACGCAATCGCAGGAGGTTATCGGACGATGCAGAACAGATGGAAAGCCCTGATCGTGGGATCCAGGGACCGGTATGAAAAATTTCTTCCCGACAACGCGCCGACCGACCGGCTGGATCTTTGCTTCTGCCCGCGCGGCAGCACCAATGAGGTATTGCTGCAGGCGGGCGGGGACGCGGACATCCTGTGTGTCGACGCGATCAGCCCGGTTGATGCGGCGCTGATCGCCGGGATGCCGCGGCTCAGGCTGATTCACTCCGAGGGGGTGGCCTACAACGCGATCGACCTGGAGGCGGCGCGTGCGCGGGGTATTTTTGTTTGCAACTGTAAGGGCTGCAATGCCGCCGCGGTTGCTGAGCAGACGGTGATGCTGATGCTGGAGCTGCTCCGTCACGGCCTGACCGGAGATCGGGCGGTCAGGGAGGGCCGTCAGATGGAGATGAAAGAACGGATGATGGTCGAGGGGATCACCGAACTCGGGGCCTGCAGCGTGGGGCTGATCGGCTTCGGCGATATTGCCCAGGCGACCGCCGAACGGCTTCGTCCGTTTGGCTGCCGGATCTTCTACTATGCGCCCCATCGGCGGGATGCCGCCACCGAGCAGCGGTTCGGGGTATCCTATCTGCCGCTGGACGAGCTGGCCGCGCAGTGCGATATTGTCAGCATCCATACCGCCGTGACCGCACAGACCCGCGGGATGATCGACCGGGCGTTTTTGTCCCGGATGAAGAGAGGCGCCCTGCTTATCAACACGGCGCGCGGGGAGATTATCGACAACGAGGCGGTGCGGGAAGCGCTGATCAGCGGGCAGCTTCTTGGGGCCGGTTTGGATACCCTTGCACCGGAGCCCACCCCTGCCGATCATCCACTGGTCGCCCTGCCGGACGGGGTGCGGGATCGGGTGGTACTTGCCCCTCATCTGGGCGGTATCACGACAGGAAGCTTTCGCCGGGCCCATCGGACTGTCTGGGGCAACATTGCGGCCGTTCTCGACGGAAAACGGCCGGTCAACATCGTCAACGGGCTGTAGTGCAGCAAAAAGCCGCCGGTTTTAAACCGGCGGCTTTTTTGAGGAAAGAAAGGTCAACCGCCCCGGGTGACGTCCTGCCGGTCATACCAGGCGAGGGCGTCTGTCCAGTCCTGCGGCTGAAAGTCGGGCCAGAGCCGGTCAACCACGAAAAAATCGGCGTAGACCGACTGAACGGGCAAAAATCCCGAGAGCCTCCGCATACCGCCCCATCGGATGATCAGGTCGATCCGGGAGATGTCGCGGGAGTAGAGCCGCTGTTCCACCGGGCCGGTGCCAGGGCGGGAGAGATCCCATTCCCAGCCGTAGTTGACGAGAAAGTTGACCCGGATCCCGCCGCCGTTGAGGTCGGTCCGCCTGGTATAGGGCAGCAGCTCGCGGGGGAAACACGGCGAATCTTGCCGGCCGACGACCAGCAGCGAACAGGGCTCCCGGGCGATCATTCCGACCGCCTCCACGCAGGCCCGGGAGAAGGCTTCCACCTGGACGGACGGGCGCCGGGTATTATCGGTGGTAAAGCCGTAGTAGCTCAGCTCGCGGATGCCGCTTTCTCTGGCGAGGTGCAGCAGTGCCAGCCCGGGGGCGAGGCCGTGGCGGTATCCGTCCGCCTTTTGCAGGCCGCTGCGGACGGCCCAGCGGCGGTTTCCATCCGGGATGATGCCTACATGTTCGGGAATTCTCATCGGATCCCTCCTGATACGGTTTCAAACGGCGGCGGGAATACTGCCGTCGCAGTTAGTATGGGGGGATCGTGGAGGGATATGCCGCGCCGGGAAAAGTTTTCCCCTATTCGCGGGTGAGCTGCGCTGTCCGATGCACCACCTCGGAAATGGCATGCAGCAGCACGGGGTCACCGCCTTCGGGCAGAAACCGGATCTCCCGCGCGTCGGCGCCGCAGAGGCACTCAAGCCACAGCGCGGCGACGGCCCAGCGCCCGTAGAGCAGGTCGAGATGGAAGCCGTCCCGGGTCAGGGAACGGCCGCCACGGGCGGGATCAAAGGCGGGCAGGGCGCGAAGCGCCTGAATCAGCTCGCCGCTCGGGATGAGGGAAAGCCCCAGCTTTGCCGCAGCGCGGTGGTTGGCTTCCCGTATTGCTTCGAACATGCGCCGCTGGCTGTGCTCATAGATGGCGAAGGCGGGGCGGTCGCTGTCCTGGTCATAGGCCCAGGTTTCGTGCAGCCAGAGCCGGCACGAGGGGAGAAGGTTATGGATCCAGCCGACAAAGTTGCTTAGATAGGGGAAATAGGTTTCATACTGGCCGCTGTGCGGGCTGGATTGCTGCAGGGTGACGATGTCCCACGGCTGTATCGCGAGCGCTTCGGCAATGGTGAGGTGGCGGCCGGTATCGGCGCCGTTGCGTTCGTAGAGGGCATCCCGGTTATCCTGGGCAATGCCGCACCAATGGCGCTGCAGCGAACAGTTGGCGATATAGAGATTGGCTGTTTCCACAGCGATCCCCACGCTGGACGCCTGATCGTGCAGCATGGCGTGGGCGTCCTGGGAGAAGCTGTTTCCGATAGACAGAATCCTCAACAAAAGGATTTCCTCCTTTCTGTACAGCGCGGGCGGATCCGCACTTCTCCCAAGATACTACAAAATTTCCCCGCTGGCAAGGTATATCCCTTGCGGTGCAATTCGACAAAAAGAATTGCGAAAATCTATTGACATCCCGGGACAAATGGTATATAATAGCCAACGTTGCATGAGTTGAAACCTTGATCCGCTGCTATAGCTCAGTAGGTAGAGCGCGTCCTTGGTAAGGACGAGGTCGGCAGTTCGAATCTGCCTAGCAGCTCCATAAAAAGCCGCATTCCCATTAGGGTTTGCGGTTTTTCTTTTTTGATTCGGTTTGATGCAACGGGTCAAAACCGCAACAAAAGCCGAAATGGGGTAAAAAAGCCGGTCAGAATCATGCGTCCTGACCGGCTCTTTTTTACGATGTGGGACACCCTGGCGGTAAATCGGTTTGGCGCCTTCCCATAGGCGGCGGTGCCGGGAGAGCTGTATGGGGAAGTTCATCAGAATTGGCTCCTGTGGGCTGGCGGTCTGTCTGTTGTTGTGCTGTCCCGGCGCTGCTTATGCTATGGCCTGTCCGATCAGACTCAGAGAAGGGGATCGGGAAAGGAAAGGCGGGCTGCGAAATCTTCTACGACGTCCGGCAATTGCCACGGGGCCAGGTCTCCCTCGTTACATCGCCGGACCAATGCGGCAACCGCATCCCGATCGGTGCAGAGGCTACGGTACTCCAGGTCATGGCCTTTTATTCCGTAAACATTCACACCATTTTCGCAGCTTTCTGTCAAATGATACACAACAGCATCTCCTTTGTGGTGTAACATGATGTGTTCCTATCTTAGCATGACATAAAAATGGTGTAAATGGGATATATTAACAAATTGGGAAGGAAGATTTCATCAGCCTCAGGACCGTTTTTCCGACAAATTTCGCGTGAAAAAGTGGATGATTTTGGAATAAAATAAAAAGAAATTTCTTTCATACGGGATGCCCAATCACAAAAAACAGGCAGCAGATACACCATCTGCTGCCTGAATTCGTTGCAGCCCTCCGGGAGCGGGGGCAGTTCGTTCAAAGGAGGGTAAACTGTTCGGCGGTGTCGGACAGAACCGACAGAACCGCCATAAAATCGGGGTTGCGGATCTCACCGACCAGATCGATGTCGACCGCCATCTTGCCGCCCGGCATCGCCTGGGAATGGATACCGGTGATCGAGATGTCAGCGGCGGCCAACGGGGAGAGGTAGCGGGTCAGTGCCCCGGGTTGATCGGGAAGGATTGCACGAACCGATGCACCGCCCAGCGTGGTGGGAATCTCAAACTCCTTGGGATGGGACTGGTATTCATAAAGCTTGTTGAGATCCATCAGGATGCCGTAGATCAGCTTGAGGGCGGGGGTGATGCGATCCTGCCCCAGCTGTTCACCGATGTGGCTGAGGATCTGCTGCTCCCGGTCGGGAGCGAAGACCGGAAGATGGTGCTCGGTCTTGTACTGCGCGACCTGCCGGATCAGTTCCCTGCGCCGCAGGATGTGGAGGAGGATTTCATGATCCACCTGGTCGATCTGTTCGCGAAGTAACTTCAGCTCCATAACAAGCTCCCCTTTGGTACAGAATAAGAAAAGTCGGTTTTAAATAGTAAAACTGTACGTCATATAATAAAAAACCGACAGCTTCATTATACTGAGTCAGAGCAAGCGGTGTCAATGGATAAAAGGTACGGGAATCCTTGGCCACCAGACAAAAAAACTGTACAGGTCACCCAGCGGCGCACGGTACGGTGCCAAAGGAAAGCAAATCAAATGATGCATTTTGACGGTTTTCTCCCATTGATGTAGAAAATAGAAGGAAAAATATGGCGGAAAAGACGAAAAAAAGAGGCTTGACTTCATCGGTTAAAAGCGTTAAAATACAAACCATATTCCAGATACACTTCAAATGCAGCGACCGGAAAGAAGTAGGTCGTTCGTTTCCTCGCAGAGAGCCGCCGGGTGGTGTAAGGCGGCAGGGGGCGGGCGGTTCGAATACATTCCGTGAGCAGCGCACCGAAAGGTCCCTGACGGACTGTGTAGGCTGCGACGGGGGCGCCCGTTATCGCGCTGAGGTATCGCGCTGAAGTCCGCTTTGCGTCGTACCCGATGAGGCCGTTGCCGTGAGGCTGCGGTGAATTGAGGTGGTAACACGGTTTTTCCGTCCTCTGATCTTGATCAGGGGGCGGTTTTTTTGTCCCCGAAACGGAGGGGATGGAGCCGCCCGCGCAGGGTGGAGCAGGCGTACCACTCAACCAAGACAAAAGGAGTTGCGATTATGTTTGAAAAACTGCTGATGATGGGAATTTTCTTTGCGGTGACCGTTGGAATTGGGGTCTACTGCCGCAAGCATACCTACAATGTGGGAAACTTTGTGCTGGGCGGACGCAGCGTCGGTCCGTGGGTTACCGCTTTTGCCTATGGGACGTCCTATTTCTCGTCGGTTGTCTTCATCGGCTACGCAGGACAGTTCGGATGGAATTTCGGGGTTGCCGCGGCCTGGATCGGGATCGGAAACGCCTTTATCGGTAGCCTGATGGCCTGGCTTATCCTCGGGCGCCGTACCCGGGTGATGACCAAGTACTTCGAGTCAGCCACGATGCCGGACTTTTTCGCCAAGCGATTTGACTGCCCGGCCCTGAAGGCGGCCGCCGCGGTGATTATCTTCGTCTTTCTGGTGCCCTATTCCGCTTCGGTTTACAAGGGCCTGTCCGGCCTTTTCTCGATGGCGTTCGGGATCTCCTTCGTTTGGTGTGTGGTGGGAATTGCCGTGCTGACCGCGTTGTATGTGGTAGTTGGCGGCTATATGGCGGCGGCTCTCAACGATTTGGTACAGGGTATCATTATGATTGCCGGCATCCTTCTGGTGATTGCGGGGGTCCTCAACGGCAGGGGCGGATTCCTGCCGGCGATTGAACAGCTCTCCCATATCGAATCCCCTCTTGCTCCGTCGCTGGACGGCGCGCTGGTGTCCTTCTTCGGCCCTGATCCGGTCGGCCTGCTCGGCGTGGTGCTGCTGACCAGTCTCGGGACCTGGGGCCTGCCCCAGATGATCCACAAGTTTTACACCATTCGGGATGAGCGGTCGATCCATACCGGCACGATCATCTCGACCGCCTTCGCTCTGGTCATCGCCGGCGGCTCCTACTTCATGGGAGCCTTCGGACGGCTCTACTACAGCCCTGCGGCGAATGGGCAGGTTGTCTTTGACGATATCGTTCCGACGATGCTTGCCGCAAGCCTGTCGGATCTGCTGATCGGAGTGGTCCTGATTCTGGTGCTCTCGGCCAGCATGTCGACCCTTTCGTCGCTGGTTATCACCTCCAGCTCAACCATTACACTGGATGTGCTGCGCCCGCTGTTCCCCCGGATTTTTACGACGGGGCGGCAGGTGGTGATCATCAAAGCCCTCTGTGCCGCGTTTGTGGCCCTCTCGGTGATCATTGCCCTCTCCCCGAACAATCTGATTACAACGCTGATGAGCCTCTCGTGGGGCGCGCTGGCAGGCTCCTTCCTTGGGCCGTTTGTCTACGGGCTCTACTGGAAGAAGACCACCGCGCTGTCGGTCTGGGCGAGCTTCCTGTGGGGAATCGGGGTAACCGGATACAACTTCCTCTTCCCGTTTGCCGCCCCCACAATGGCGGGCGCCATTGCGATTGTCGGTTCGTTGGCGGTGGTGCCGCTGGTCAGTCTGATCACCCCCGCGCTGTCCCGGGAGCGGATCGAGGATGCCTTTGCCTGTTATGATCAGCGGGTTACGGCGCGCAGCCGATTTGTCCTTCCCGAGGGGGAGGAGGACTGAGCAGATCCTTTCTGATTCAAAAAAATTGTCCGGGATCACCGGACAATTTTTTTTGCGGCGCAACAAACGGCGCTCATCTTTTTGATTCGGATGGGGAACACTTCTGTGAGAAGCAAGCTTGCGGGGAGGAATGCGGATGTCCAGACGGCGGATCGCACAGGCCGCCATTCTCTATGCGATGGGATCGCTGGGCTATTGTCTGCTGGAATTGTTCTGGCGGGGCTACACCCATTGGAGTATGGTGGTGACCGGCGGATTCTGTTTTGTACTGCTCTACCGGATGGATGGGGATTTCGCAGGATGGCCGCTGCTCTGGCGATGTTTTGCAGGGGCGACGGCGGCGACAGCGATAGAATTTTCGGTCGGCTGTATTGTGAACCTCATCCTCGGCTGGAGGGTCTGGGATTATTCCGGGATGCCGGCCCAGCTGCTCGGCCAGGTCTGTCTGCCGTTTTACCTGCTCTGGTTTTTGCTGTGCATCCCGGTGATGGAGGTCACCGGCCGGCTGCGGCGGCTGTTTTATGGCAGAGAAAGAGGGAAGGCGCTGTAAGCGTCTTCCCTCTGTTGCGTCAAAGGACGGTACGGATCACCAGTACGCAGGCCAGGATGGCCGAAAATCCTCCGCAGATCACCAGATAGGCCGCCTTGGCGCGCCGGCTCGGCATCCGGTAGGAGACCAGGCCGAGCAGCAGGCAGGTCAGGGCGAGGGCGATCAGGTCAAAACCGATCCAGGCCGCCGCCGTACTGGACGAAAACAGGCCGGCGATCGGAGCGACCAGCCAGTTCCCGGCGATGTGGCCCGCCGGAACCAGCACAAGCGGCAGAACAGCGATGCCCCAGCCGCTCTTCCCGCCCGAGCGCAGGATCAAAACCGAGAGCATCAGGATGATCAGGATGATGGCGCTACATTCAAAGATCATGCCGGAGATTCCTTTCGCGTTTATTTGAGAGCGTCCTCAAAAAGCTTCCGGACCGTATCGTTGTCGGGAGAGATCGAGAAGAGCAGGTAGTCCCCTTCGACCAGCACGATGGAGTTTTCCAGCCGGAACAGCTCATCGGGGCGGTAGCCCTCATAGTTGGCCGTCTGATCCTCGATGCGCTGCTGGACGGTTTTTTTGGCCTCCTCAACCGCTGCGCTGTCCTTGAGCTTCATCACCATCAGTTCGTTGGTGGTGGCGGCGGTGCCGGAGCCGTAGGCGATCCAGCTCTCCAGTCCGTCGAAGGACAGGTTGTAGTACTCCGAGGCGATCTGTTCGTTGAGCTGGATCATATCGTCGTCATACTCGACCGAATCGATCACCTGGCGGGCAAAGGCGTCAAGATCCAGCTGTTTGCTCTCCGAGCCGGAGCCGCAGGCGGCCAACAGCAGAAGGGCGAGCAGCACCGTTACGGCACGTGTCAGTTTCTTCATGGGAATTTTCTCCTTCCTTATCGTGGGGACCGGCGCGGTCACTCGACCGGGACGGCGTGGGTTTTCAGATAGTCGAACCACATGATGTACTGTGCGGAATTGATATGCATTCCGTCGGGGGTATATTCAGCCGGCATGCCTCCGGTTTCGTCCCGGAACACCGATCCGACGTCGAGGTAGTAGGCATCCTTTTCAGCAGCCAGCGCGGCGAGCTTCTCGTTGAAGTCCATGATGTCGCTGTTGTTGATGTTGGGATTGTATTTGACATGGAAGATCTCCTCATTGATGGGGAGAACCGACTGAACATAGATGATGCTGCCGGGAGCGTTGCGGCGTACTTCGTCGATCAGGTTGCCGTAGAGCCCGGCCATCACATCGTGATCGCCGAGGATGCTGTTTGCACCGAGCATGATATAGACCTTGCGTGCGCCGGTTTTGGCGAGGGCCTGCATGGCGGTGAGGGTTTCGTCGCCGTACTTGATCGCGGCCTTTGTCAGGATATTCTCCAGCCCGATTCCGGTCGAAGCGAGAACGGTGGTGTTGGACATGACATCATAGAGCTTGATGCCGGTGGTGATCGAATCGCCGATAAAGACGGCGTCGTCAAAATAAGCGCTGGTGACCCGGGGCTGTTCGCCGAGGGCACCGGGGGTTATCGCTTCTTCGACAGCCGGTTCAGACGGCGCCGGCTCTTCCGAGGATGCCTGGGAGGAGACGGCGGACGATGCTTCAGAGGAGGCCGCCGGGGTGGCCGGTTCGGACTGCGGAAGTTCCCGGACCGGGACTGCCGCTTCTTCAGGAGAAAAGGCCGAAACGACCGAGGGATCCAGATCCAGTGGCTTGAGTGCCTCGACAGGAGGGGTATACAGCTGCCAGATGCCGGCTACCGCAGCCGAAAATACAGCGGCGCAAGTGACGCCGACCAGCAGAGGGGTGTGGCGGCTTTTCCGGCGGCGCTTGGAATGGAATTCAAGATTACGCACGTAAGAAATCTCCTTATAACAATCAAGATAGGCGGTTGGAGGACAGGCTCTGTTCGGAGACCGAATCTCAAGACATTATACTACGTTTTTTCTATTGAGACAAGAGCCGGATCGGGTCGGATTTTCATTCCCCGCGGCGGACAGCGGCGGATGTAAAAAGGCCGCCGGAATGTTCCGGCGGCCGGAGGGAAGATGGTTCAGGAGAGCGCTTTCTGGAATCGCCGGAGAAATTCGGCCACAACACTGCGGGGACAGGCGAGATTGACCCGTTCGAAGCCCGCTCCGCCGTCGCCGAAGATGACCCCTTCGTCGAGCACCAGCCCGCCCTTGTGGAGCATCCGGTCGGCAAGCTCCTCGGGGGAGTAACCGTAGCCGTTGCAGTCGACCCAGAGCAGATAGGTGCCCTGAGCGGGAATGACCCGTGCGAGCGGCAGCTCCCGGGCGATGAAATCGGAGGCAAACCGGAAGTTGGCGTCGACATAGGCGTTCATCTGGTCGACCCAGTCCTCCGACTCGTTGTAGGCAGCGATCATCGCGGTGATGCCCAGTGCGCTGGGATGGAACAGGCCGATCCGGTCGATCATCTGCTTTTTCCAGAGCGCCTGATACTCGGGATTGGGGATGATGATGCTGGCGGTCTGTACGCCGGCAAGGTTGAAGGTCTTGCTTGGGGCGGTACAGGCGACGATCCGGTGGCTGTACTCGGGGCAGAGCTTGAGCAGCGGATGATGGGTTACGCCGGCCCGAAGGATATCACAATGGACCTCGTCCGCGAGAATCCACTTATCCTGCGCTTTGCACAGCGAGACAACGGTCTTCAGCTCCTCCTCGGTCCAGACCCGGCCGGACGGGTTGTGGGGGCTGCACAGGATCATCCCTTTGACGGTGGGATCGGCGAGCTTGGCCTCGAGGCCCTCGAAGTCCATCGTGTAATCGCCGTCGTGATAGCGCAGCGGATTGGTGACGACGCGGCGGCCGTTGCCGAGAATCTTTCCGGCAAAGGGGCCATAGACGGGGTTCTGAATGATGATCCCGTCCCCCTCCTGCGACAGGATGTTGACCAGGGCGCCCAGAGCGGGGACGACGCCGGGGGAGAAGAAGATGTGGGAGGGATTGATCTCCCAACCGAACCGGCGGGAGAACCAGCCGGTGATTGCCGACAGACATTCAGGGGTGCCGTACTGGGTGTAGCCCAGAATGCCCTCATCGACCCGGCGATGGATGGCTTCGAGGATCGGATCGGCGCAGGCGAAATCCATGTCGGCGATCCAGAGGCTCAGAAAATCCGGCGGCGTCGTGTCAGGAAGCTGCAGCAGCTTTTTCGCCTGGGTCCCGCGGCGGTCGATCACCCGATCAAAGTCATAATGTTTCATCGTGTTTGTTCTCCTTCTGCGGTGTTGGTGGATTTTGACAACTACAGTGTAACGCAGCCGACCAAAAAAGGCAAGCGTCCGCCGGTTTGGGGCGGACGCTTGTGGCGGCGATATCAGGCGCCGTAATAGAAGGCGTCGTCGGGCAGGCTGCCCCCGACCGCCTTGGGGTTCTGCTCAAACAGGACGTTCAGATAACCGGAGAGCTTCTCCTTCATTTCGGCGCCCTGAATCAGTACGATGTTGCAGTAGGGGAGGGCCGCTTGTGCGACGGGAGCAGCGACAATGCCGTATTCCTCGATCAGCGCGGCCGCCTGTTCGGTCTCGGTGTTGACAAAACCGACTGATTCGTCATAGCCGGACAAAAAGGCGGCCAGTTCCTGCGGATGGGCGTCGATGTAGTCGGCACGCGCCACCACGACGCCGGTCAGCAATGCGCTGGGGGCCTCTTTCTGTGCCTCAATCGCGTCCCATTCGGCGGTCAGGTCCAGCGCGATGCGGATCGCGGGGTTCTGGGCCTGCGCGGTGGCGACAAACGGCTGCGGCAGCATCGCGATTCCGTCCGGATCGGAGGCCAGGGCGGCTACGCACTCGGCATGCTCCGACTTCCACTCGATGGTGACATCGGTGCCGGGGGTCAGCCCGTTCTGCTGCAGGATGTAGTTGAGGGCATATTCCGGGGTAGCTCCCTTCCCGCTGGCGTAGAGGGTTTTGCCCTTCAGATCGGCCACCGATCCGACCGAATCCCCGCTCTCGACGATGTAGAGGACGCCAAGGGTATTGATACCGATGACCCGAATCTGTCCCTGGGTATTATTATAGAGGACCGCTGCCATGTTGGCCGGGACCGCTGCGATGTCGACCTCCCCCTTGACGATCTTCGGGGTGACCTCATCGATGGCGGCGAAAATGGAGAACTCATATGCGCCGCTCGTTTCCTCCTGCTTCATCAGCTGAACCATCCCCATCGCGGTCGGCCCCTTGAGGGCGGCGACCCGGGTGACATAGGAGGCGGCGGGCTCGGCCGGTTCCTGTGCCTGGGAGGAGGATGCCGGCTCGGAGGAGGGCTCGGCCGGTTCCTGTGCCTGGGAGGAGGATGCCGGCTCGGAGGAGGGTTCGGCCGGTTCCTGCGCCTGAGAGGAGGATGCCGGCTCGGAGACGGACGACGATGGCGCGGCGCTCGGTCCGCAGCCGACAAGGGACAGGCAGAGGGTCAGCGCAAGCATAAGGGCGATGACGTTCTTCATAGGACAAGATCCTTTCTTTTCCCGAATTGGGCCGCCGGGGAATTTTGGTTAGCCAAAGCTAATTTCTGCGGCCATTCCTATTTTAATGCAACCCGCACATAAATGCAAGCCGCAAAAATGCCCCGTCCCATCAGAGCGGGGGCGGGGCGGTGAAGCCGGGGAACAGTGAGCCGAAAGGAATCTGCCCGACCGTGAAGGTTTTTCCGTTGAGATAGGCGAGATGCTCGGCCCGGTCTCCGGCGGAAAAGCGCAGCCGATAGGCGCAAAGGGCCTGGAATTTCCAGCCGGTCCCTTTGTTCTGGGCGGCAGTGCCGTACTTGGTATCGCCGAGGAGCGGATGGCCGACATGCGCCATCTGGGCGCGGATTTGGTGGGTTCGTCCGGTCAGCAGCTCGATTTCGAGCAGGGAGAAGCGGCCGTGATACGCCAGCGTCCGGTAGCGGGTCAACGCGGTGCGGGCGCCGGGGTGCGGGCGGTCGAAGACCGAGACCTGTTTTGCCCGTTCGTCTTTGAGCAGAAAGTGCTTGAGGGTGCCCGCAGCGGGGGAGGGCTGCCCGAACACGACGCAGAGGTAATACTTTTCGATCAGGCGGTCGCGGATCAGGTCGTTGACCACCCGCAGGGTGGGAGCATTTTTTGCGGCGATAACCAGGCCCGCGGTATTGCGGTCGATCCGGTTGCAGAGGGCAGGGGCAAAGCTGTGCTCCGCCTGAGGGTCGTACTCCCCCTTCTCATAGAGGTAGCGCTGGATCCGCCCGATCAGCGTATCGGGACTTTTGCTCTCGTCCTCGTGGACGACCAGTCCCGGCTCCTTGTCGGCCAGCAGCAGGTTGTCGTCCTCATAGACGACGGAAAGCCCCCGGCCCGCCCCGAGAAAGGCGAGCGGGGAATCAGACGGCGGCGGAAAAAATTCATCGTTGAGATAAAGCGCCACCTCGTCGCCCTGCGACAGGATGGTGCTGTTTTCCGCCCGTTTGCCGTTGACCTTGATCCGCTTGATCCGGATGTAGCGCTGCAGAAGCCCGCCCGGCAGCGAAGGGGCGACCTTTTTGACAAAACGGTCGAGCCGCTGGCCCGCGTCGTTTTGGTTGATGGTGAAGGACCTCATGGAGCGCACCTCGCAGAATTTGGTGGGATCATTATAACACGGCGGCAGGCTGGTGTAAATTGTGGGACCCGCTTCCGATGGAATAATATTTGGTAAAATGCGTTTCCTGTGGTATAATATCATTTCGATACCATATGGATTTCGGGAGACGGCCGTGCCGGCCGCCGTCCCAAACGACAAGAGAGGTTTGTTATGGCAGCAGATTTGATGCGAACCGCCCTGGCAGAGGGAGTCTCCCTGTCGGTGCTCCGCGATCCCAAATTCAAGCACAACCGTCTGTCGGTCAACCTGATTACCCCGATGGACACCGAAACGGTCAGCGCCAATGCGCTGCTCCCCTGCCTGATGCGAAAGGGCTGTAAGGGTTATGAGGACTTCACCAGCCTCAACCGCCGGCTGGACGAGCTTTACGGCGCGGCGTTGATCGGCGATGTGGGCAAGAGCGGGGCAAATCAGATTGTCACGATCGGCATCAAGACCCTCGATGATCGATTTTCCTTTGAAGGGGAGGCGCTGGTGCGGGAGGGCGCGCAGCTGGTTTCCCAGGCCGTCCTGGCGCCGCTCATCCGGGATGGAGCCTTCCCCGAACAGGATTTCAGGCTGGAACAGCAGTTTTTGATCGACACCATTGAGGCGCAGATCAACGATAAGCGGACCTATGCCGTTGCCCGCTGCCGGGAGCTGATGGGCCGGGGCGATCCGGCGGCGCTGCTCAAGTACGGCACCGTCGGGCAGGCGCGCGCGCTGACCGCACAAAGCGCCGCACAGGCCTATGCCCGGCTGCTGGACAACGCGGCAATTGAAATCCTCTTTGTCGGCTCAGGCGATCCCTCCGAGGCGTCGCGGGTCATGAAGGGGGCATTTGCCGGACTTAAGCGGCATCCGGGCGGCTTTCTGCCGGCGCAGATCGTCGAACGGGCGCAGCAGCCGCAGGAAACGGTGGAACGGTTCGATGTCGCCCAGTCCAAGATGGTGCTGGGCTTCCGCACCGGCGGATGGCGGCAGCCGCAGCAGCAGACCGCAATGCGGCTGATGACAGCGCTGTACGGCGGGACCCCTTCCTCCAAGCTGTTTCTCAACGTTCGGGAGAAGCTGTCCCTCTGCTATTACTGTGCCGCCCGCTATGACCGGGTTTCCGGCATCCTGATGGTCGACTGCGGCGTTGAGCAGAAGAATATCGGTGCGGCCAGGGAGGAGATCCTGCGGCAGCTCGAGGAGATCCGTCAGGGCCGCTTCGAGGACGAGACACTGGAGAATACCCGTCTGCAGCTGAAAAACAGCCTGCGCGCCGTCTCGGATGCGCCGGGCTCGCTGGAGGACTGGTACCTCGGGCGGATTATCGAGGGGCGGATCGTCTCGCCCGAGCAGGAGATCCGCGCGCTGGAGGCGGTGACCCGCGACGAGGTCATCGAAGCCGCGCGGCAGGTCACCCTCGATACCGTCTATCTGCTCACCGCAAAGGAGGATTCCGATGTTAACTGAATCTGTCGCCTCCCGCCGCCTGGGGGAGGGGTACACCCGGATCGAGCATCCGAGCGGGCTGACCCTGATGCTCTGTCCGATGAAGGGATATTCCACTGCCTATGCGCTGTTCGCTACCCGCTGCGGTTCGATCGATGACTCCTTCTCGGTCGGAGACGGGGAGATGGTAACTGTTCCCAATGGAATCGCCCATTTTCTTGAGCATAAGCTCTTCGAGAGCGAGGAGGGGGATGCCTTTGAGCAGTACGCCAAAACCGGCGCTTCGGCCAACGCTTACACCTCCTTTGACCGCACTGCCTACCTGTTTGGATGCACCGACCGGTTCCGCGAGTCGCTGGAGATCCTGCTTAACCTGGTGACCACCCCCTATTTCACCGAACAGACGGTACAAAAGGAGCAGGGGATCATCGGCCAGGAGATCCGGATGTACGATGACGATCCGGACTGGCGGGTCTATTTCAATCTGCTCGGGGCGCTCTATCAGGAGCATCCGATCCGTATCGATATCGCGGGGACAGTCGAGTCGATCGCCCAGATCAACGCCGATCTGCTCTACCGCTGCTACCATGCTTTCTACAACCTGAACAACATGGTCCTTTCGATTGCGGGCAATTTTGAGATTGCCGATGTCGTCGAGGCATGCGACCGGATCCTCAAGCCCGCCGATCCGGTGAAGGTCACGACCCGGGAGATCCATGAGCCGGAGGAGATTCGGACCCGCCGGGTCGAGCAGGTGCTGGAGGTGGCCACCCCGCTGTTCCAGATCGGCTTCAAAGGCCGGGCGAAGAGCTACCGGGAGAACATCCTCGCCCAGGTCACCGGCGAGCTGGTCTGTGACCTCATTGCAGGCGAGTCGACCGCGCTCTATCGGGAGCTCTACGATCAGGGGCTGATCAACGCGGTGTTCGATACCGAGGTGATGGCCGGCCCGAACTATCTGGTCCACATCTTTTCGGGGGAATCGCGGGATCCCGATGCGGTCTTCGCCCGGATTCTCGAGGGGGTTGCCCAGCTGCAGAAGCGCGGCATCGCACCGGAGGACTTCGAGCGGGCGCGCCGCGCCGCCTACGGCCGTTATGTGGGGCTGTACGGGAATGTCGAGTCGATGGCCGGCATGATGGTACTGGCCAAGCTGGCCGATTTTGGTGCCTATGAGCCGCTCGATCTGCTCGGGGAGCTGACCCTCAACGACGCGCAGGCTTTTCTGCGCGAGAACTTTGACCCTGACCGCTGTGCACTGTCGGTTGTGCGCGGTCCGCAGGAGGGATGACGATGGAAGGACTGATCCGTTTTGCCGACCCTGCACTCGGCACCCCGCTCTCTTTTCCGGGGCTGGGGCTGACCTTTTCGCTCAACCGGGAGGCGGTGATGATTGGCCCGCTGACCATCTATTGGTACGGCATCATTGTGGTGACCGGCATCGCATTGGGCGTCTGCTATGGCATCTGGCGTGCGGGGCAGTTTGGCCTCAACCGGGACAAGATTACCGATGTCATCCTCTATTCGATACTCGCCGCCATTGTGGGGGCGCGGCTGTACTATGTCATCTTTTCCTGGGACTACTACCGCGTCCATCCGCAGGAGATCATCGCAGTCTGGAAGGGCGGCATCGCCTTCTACGGTGGGGTGATTGGTGCGCTGATCTGTGCGGCGCTGCTTTGCCGTCGCTGGAAGCTGCCGCTCATCCGGGGCACCGACGCGGCGCTCGGCGGACTGCTGCTTGGGCAATCCATTGGGCGCTGGGGCAACTTTGTCAATATTGAGGCATTTGGCGGGTATTTTGAGGGACCGTGGCGCATGGTCAGCCCGGCGATCGACAGCTATCTGCATCTGCACCCCGATCTGCTTCCCGGCTTTTCGCCCGAGCAGGTGCTGGAGATGTCGGAGATCCCGGTCCATCCGACCTTCTTCTACGAATCGGCCTGGACGATGCTCGGTTTTCTTTTCCTGCTTTGGTATACCCGCCGCCGCCGGTTCACCGGCGAGCTGACCCTGTTTTATTTCTTCTGGAACGGACTGGGCCGCTCGGTGATCGAGGGGCTTCGCACCGACAGCCTGATGCTCGGGCCGGTGCGGATTTCCCAGTTGCTCGCCGCCCTGATGGCGGTTACGGCGGCGGTGCTGTGGCTGATTGCCCGCAAACGGCTTTCCTCCGGGACGGCGCCCGCGTGGATGGCGCTGGAACAGCCCGAAGCGCCACAGGAGGACGGTACATCCCCCGATGCGG
>CASEBP010000164.1 GCA_949285275.1 uncultured Oscillospiraceae bacterium
AGGACGCTGGCCGGCGGAAACTGGGAAGAGGAATCCCCTCTTCTGCTCTGCCGGGCTGCTGAACTGGCGGGGATGGTCTTTGAACTGGATCCCGGAAAGTGCTACCGCTTTGAAGAGTTTAATCTGCTGCTGCGGCGGGAGTATCAGAAGGTCCCCCGCTTTTTTGCCGTTTCGTCCGATCCGCAGGCGCTTATCGCCGCCCTGGCCAGCACGGTAGAGCCTCCCGCCATTACCCTGCTGATCAGCCAGCTCCTCTCCCGAAACGGCGGCCCCCTTCTTTCCTCCGCCTTTTCTCTCTTCCCGCCCCGGGAGTATGTAGCGGCCTGTTATCTGCTTCTGCTGCTTCAGTGTTACCCCGATTCCCCCTGATCTGAGGACCTCTGGCATTGCGGCCGGGGGTCCTGCTTCATTTTGTACCGCAATTTTTCCATCCCCTTACATATTTTTTTCCTTGCTGCGGTAAACTGTTCGGGAACAATCCGCCGCACAGACCGCGGCGTTGCTGAAGGGGGACAAGCTGGTGCGATACGGCATCATCGATCTGGGATCAAACACCATCCGAACCGTCGTCTATGAGACGGAGGGACGCGACTTTAAAAAGCTCTTCACCGAGCGCAGCTTTACCGGAATTCTCAACTACATTGAGGAGGGCATCCTGCGCCCCGATGGCATCGAAGCAATTCGACAGACGGTTGGCCGAATGGCACAGCTCTGCCAGATGCTCGGATGCGCCGATATCCATGCCTTTGCCACCGCGTCGCTGCGCGGGGTGAAAAATGCACAGGAGGTCTGTGATTCCCTCGCGCAGACGGGGATCCAGCTTCGGCTTCTCTCCGGCGAAGAGGAAGCCGCCTGTGATTTTGCCGGGCTGATGGCCGCTGATCTTCCCGCTGATGGCATCGGGTTCGACCTGGGAGGAGGAAGCTGCCAGATCTTCCGGTATGCCTCCCGGGAGCTGACCTCCAGTGTTTCCCTTCCGATCGGCAGTTTGGCCCTCTACAACCGCTTTGTCCGCGGTATCCTCCCCACCCAGAAGCAGCGCAAGGAAATCCGCCGTTTTGTCCGCAGCGAACTGTTGGCCGCCCGGATCGCCGAAGGCAAGCAGTTCGATCGGATCTTTGCCATCGGGGGAACCGCCCGTGCCGCTGCCAAGCTGCACCGGGCCCTGACTGGACAAAGCCGTCCGGTGGAAGGATATCCCCTCACCGTCGAACAGCTGGAGGAACTCTGCAAACTGATGACTGCCCCGGACATGCACGGACTGCGTCTCATCGAACGGGTCGCCCCCGAACGAATCACCACACTGGTTCCGGGGATTCTCGCCATCCGCACCATCTGCCGTGTTCTCGATGCCGAACAGATTCAGGTGGTAAAGAACGGGGTACGGGAGGGGTATCTATGCCGTTACCTGCTCAGATAGCCGGTAATTCCTCGCCCTTTCTCGACCGGGAATTGAGTTGGCTGGAATTCAACTACCGTGTTCTCTCCCAGGCCGCCGACCCGCAGGTCCCGCTGCTCGAGCGGTTGAAGTTTTTGGCGATCTACCACTCGAATCTCGACGAATTTTTTATGGTGCGGATCGGTTCGCTCAGCGATCAGGCGCTGCTTCACCCTGAAAAGCGGGACGAAAAAACCGGCTGGACCGCGTCAATCCAGATTGAACGGGCGCTGCAGAAGATCCAGGGTATGGCGCCGCATCTCTCCCGGTGTTATGAGCAGCTTGTTCCGCTGCTGCGGGAACAGGGGATCGAAATTCTCGATTGCCGCTCGATGGGGCGCCTGGAGGAACTGCTCTTTCTCCAGCGGTTTGTTGACGAGATCGAACCGCTGCTCTCCCCGCTGATTATCGACCGAAGCCACCCATTTCCCTTTCTCCATAACCGGGAGCAATATGTTATCGCCCGGCTGCTCAACAAAGACGGAAAGGTGCGGGTCGGACTGGTCGGCACTTCGACCCTCCCCGCCTATCTCACCGTGCAGGTGGATCGGGTATGCAAGCTGGCTTTTACCAGCGATCTGATCTGCCATTTTCTCGACCGAATTTTTGACCGGCAGAAAATCAGCGAACGTCTGATCGTCCGGGTCACCCGCAACGCTGACCTTTCGATCACCGAAGCGTTTGACGATGAGCTGGATTTCCGCGGTGTCATGCAGGAGCTTCTCAAAAAAAGGCGGCGCCTTGCAGCGGTCCGCCTGCAATGCAGCGCACAGCCCAGTCCTGCCCTTCTTGGCCGCCTCTGCGAGGCGCTGTCGCTTTCCCCTGAGCGAGTGATGACCGAAGACTGTCCGCTCGATCTCTCCTTTGGATTTTCCCTTCCTGCACTGCTCACCGAACGCCGGGCTTCGCTGTCCTATCCCGAAGCACCTCCCGTCAACCGGCTGGAGGCAAACCGCCGCCATGTCCTGCAATACTTTCTGGAGGGAGAGACGCTGCTCTGCTTCCCGTTTGAATCAATCCGGCCGTTTCTCGACCTGCTCGATCAGGCGGCGCAGGACCCCTGTGTCCTTTCCATCCAGATCACCCTCTACCGGCTTGCCTCCCACAGCCGGATCGCCGAGGCACTCTGCCGTGCCGCCGAGCAGGGCAAGCAGGTCACCTGCCTGCTCGAGCTGCGGGCGAGGTTCGATGAACAGAGCAACATCAACTATGCCCGGCTGCTCGAAGAGGCCGGCTGCACCGTCATCTATGGCCTGGACGAGTACAAAACTCACGCAAAGCTCTGTCTGATCACCGCGAGACGGTATGGCAAGCTTTTTACCATTACACAGGTCGGAACCGGGAATTACAATGAAAAAACCGCTGAACAGTACACCGATCTCTCACTGATCACCTCCCATCCCGGAACCGGGCAGGATGCCGCCAGAATCTTCGCCTCTCTCTGCAAAGGGGAGGTACCGCCTGTACTGGAATATCTCTGGGTCGCGCCGCTTGGCTTCAAACCGCGTCTGCTCGAGCTGATCCGCGAAGAAATCCGCTGTGTCCGCCGCGGAGAACCCGGCATCATCCAGATCAAGGTCAACTCCATCAACGACATCGACATCATGCAGGCGCTGATCGAAGCATCTCTGGCAGGAGTTCAGATCTTTCTCGCCGTCCGGGGCATCTGCTGCATCCGTCCCGGCCTGCCCGGGCTGACCGAAAATATCACCGTCAAAAGTCTGGTGGGGCGATATCTCGAGCACTCCCGGATCTTTGCCTTTGGCACGGGGGAGCGCCGCCAGCTCCTGATCGGCTCCGGGGATCTGCTCAACCGGAACACCCGACGCCGGATCGAGGTATTTGTCCCGGTCCGCTCCCTATCCGCCCGGCGAAAGCTCGAGTCGATCCTTGAAGCGATCCAGAACGACACGGTAAACGGATGGCTGATGAATTCGGATGGGAGCTATCGCCGCATCTCCCCCCAGGAAACGCCCTGCGACAGCCACCGACTGCTCTGGATAGAGGCCAGTTCATCACAGGGAAACTCCCCTCCTCGTGCCAGACGGCACCTTTCCTCCCTGTTTGGCCAGATTTTCGGCGCCAGGCTTCCCTTCCCCAAAAAACAGTGAACCTCTTCAAACAAAAGCCGCCCTGAATCCATGCGGATCCGGGGCGGCTCTGTTTTGCAGGAGGGGCCGTATCAGCTCGATTCGGTTCCGGTCATGCTGCCCGCCTCATACAGGTAGGACAGGTAGGAACTGACCGCCTTGGAGATCGCCTGAGCAATCTCCTGCTGGTAATCCTCGTTGATCAGCTTGTGGTACTCGGTCTGGTTGGAGACAAAGCCCGTTTCAATCAGGATGGCCGGATATTGCATCGTACGGGTGACATAGTAGTAGCCAAACTTCTGTCCGCGGTTGGTGGTGTTGAGTACGCTGGCGATATTGGAGGAAGAGAACTGCGCGAGCCCGGACGACCAGTAATTGAAATAATAGGCCTCGGTTCCGGCCGCCGACGCGCTGTAGGCCGACGAATTGGAGTGTACACTGATGAAAAGATGCGGATCGGCCTGGGTCGCCATTGCAACCCGCTGCTGCAGCGAATAGTTGTTATATTTGGTGTCGAGCAGGACGACGTCCGCCCCCTTCGCCTCGAGCAGGTCAGCCAGTTCGGTGGCAATACCGTAGTTGATCGTCTTTTCCGGATAGGCCGCCAGGTAGCCCAGCGCACCCGAATCGTTTCCGCCGTGTCCGGGATCGATGACGATCGTCGCTTTCGACACCGAGGAGGGCGGATTGTTAAAGCGCAGAACCAGCTTTCCGTTCTGATAGGACGGCGCGCAGCCCATGAAGATACCCCGGTTACGCAGCGGCAGGGTCAGCGTATCCCCCGAGAAGTTCGCCGCCGAGAAGAGCGGGTTCTTGCTCAGCGTCATCGAATCGGGAAGCG
>CASEBP010000165.1 GCA_949285275.1 uncultured Oscillospiraceae bacterium
ATGAAGGCCGGCCCCATGTAGACGCCGCCGGTATCGGCGACCTTGCGGGAAAAATATTCGCTGTCGGCGCTGTCGTCGATGAGCTTAAGCTCGTCACGCAGCCATTGAACAACCGCCCCGCCGACAAAGATTCCGCCTTCGAGGGCATAGGTTACCCGGCCCTCCAGCCCCGCGGCAATGGTGGTGAGCAGACCGCTGCGGGAGCGAACCGGCCGGTCTCCGGTGTTCATCAGCAGAAAACAGCCGGTGCCGTAGGTATTTTTGACATCCCCCGGGTTCCAGCAGCACTGACCGAACAGGGAAGCCTGTTGGTCACCGGCGATGCCGCAGACAGGAATCGGCGCGCCAAACAGGTCGGGGGTACTCTCGCCGTAACGGCAGCTGGAATCCCGGACCTCGGGGAGCATGCTGCGGGGGATGGAAAAGAGCCGCAGCAGATCGTCGTCCCAGTCGAGGGTGTGGATATTGAAGAGCATCGTGCGGGAAGCGTTGGTATAGTCGGTCACATGAACCCGCCCGCCGGTGAGATTCCAGACCAGCCAGCTGTCGATCGTGCCGAAGAGCAGTTCGCCGCGCTCGGCGCTCTCGCGGGCGCCCGGCTGGTTGTCGAGGATCCAGCGGATCTTGGTGGCACTGAAGTAGGCGTCGGGGACCAGACCGGTTTTTTCGGCGATGAAGGGCGCCTGGCCGCTGTCGACAAGGCGGCTGACCTCATCGGCGGTGCGGCGGCACTGCCAGACGATGGCGGGATAGACCGGTTCCCCGGTCCGGCGGTTCCAGACGACGGTGGTTTCCCGCTGGTTGGTGATGCCGATGCCGGCGACCTGATCAGCCGTCACACCGAGCCGGGCCATCGCCAGCCGCGCCACCTTGAGCTGGATCCGCCAAATTTCCATCGGATCATGCTCCACCCATCCGGGCCGGGGGTAGATCTGGGAGAATTCCTCCTGCGCCATCGCGCAGACCTCTCCCCTGTGGTCAAACAGGATACAGCGGCAGCTTGTCGTCCCCTGATCGAGGGACATCACATATCTCAACATGTCCGTCTCCCCTTTTGAGACGGCCGGAAAGGCTATTGCGCGAGGCGGAAGATATTGACGATATCCTCGGTGCCAAGCCGCTTGAGTCCGCCGACCGTACCGTCCTCGTTGGTGATTCTGACCCGTCTGGCCATCTTCCACATAATCTCCTCGGGGACGACCCCCACATCGGGCATCTCGTGCAGGGTGGTGGGGATTCCCAGGAAGCGGAAATAATCCTCCAGCCGCCGGATCCCTTCCTCGATGGTCAGCGCGGGGTTGTCCCAGTCGTAGGAGACCCCCATCACGCGGGTGGCCCATTTGAGAAAGATCGGCATATTCTCACGGTAGACATATTTCATCCAGGCCGGCGTGATAACGGCCAGGCCGGCGCCGTGGGTGACGTTATATTCACCCGACAGCTCATGTTCGATGAAATGGGAGCTCCAGTCGCCGTTATTTTTGCGTCCCATGCCGGTCAGCCCGTTGTGGGAGATGGTCGAGGCAACCATAATACTGGCACGGGCGTCGTAATCGTTGGGATTGGCCATCAGCTTGCGCCCACAGTCCATACAGGTGTGGAAAACTGCCTCGCAGAGCCGGTCGGTCAGCTCGTTTCCGGTCGGTTCGCAGCTGAAATAGCGTTCCATTGAGTGGGACATGATGTCGATGACCCCGCAGGCGGTCTGGAAGGGGGGCAGCGACATGGTCAGCACGGGATTTTCGATCGCAAAGACCGGCCGGTGCAGATCGTTGTCGCAGAACCGCTTGAGCTGCTCGTCCGCCTTGGTAATGACACAGCTGTTGGAAGCCTCGCTTCCGGTGGCAGCCATCGTCAGCACGACGCCGACCGGCATACAGGGGCGGGTTTCGACCGCCTTGGCCTCGCCGGTCTCGTTGGAGGCGAAGAGATCCCAGACGTCCCCGTCAAAGACCAGCCCCATCGCAATCGCCTTGGTGGAATCGATGACGCTGCCGCCGCCGATCGCAAGGAGGAAATCGACCTTCTCGCGGCGGCACAGCTCGATCCCCTCGTAAACCAGCGACAGGTGGGGGTTGGGGACGACGCCGCCGAGGACGACCGTCTCCAGGCCGGCCTCCTGCAGGTTACGGACGATCCGATCCACCAGGCCGCTGCTCTCGCAATAGCCGCTGTCGTGATGCACCAGTACCTTGTGCCCGCCGTAGCGCCGGACCCATGTTCCGGCCTGCAGCTCGGCATCCCGGCCCACGATCAGGCGGGTCGGGCTCAGAAAGGTAAAATCGTTCATACAGACTCCTTTCTTTCTGCTGTCTTCAGGTTATCGCGGTTTGACCGCACCGGACTCCCGGGCGGCCTGTGCGACGGCCGCAGCCACCGCCGGACCGACACGGGGATCAAACGCTCTGGGGATGATATAATCCTCCGAGAGTTCGTCATCCCGAATCAGGGCGGAAAGAGCCCGGGCCGCCGCCATCTTCATCGATTCGTTGATCTCGCAGGCCCCCGCATCGAAGGTGCCCCGGAAGACACCCGGGAAGGCCAGGACATTGTTGATCTGGTTGGGGTAATCGCTGCGCCCGGTGGCGACGACCTTCGCACCGCCGGCTTTGGCCTGCTCGGGGAAGATCTCGGGGGTGGGGTTGGCGCAGGCGAAAACAACGGCGCCGTCCCGCATCGTCCGGACCATCTCGGGGGTAACCAGCCCGGGTGCGGACACTCCGATAAAGACATCTGCACCGACAAGCTGTTCCGCGAGGGAACCGGGCCGCTTCTCCCGGTTGGTCAGCCGAGCGATATCGGCCTTGGGCTCGTTAAGCCCCTCCCTTCCCTCGTAGATGGCGCCCCGGCGGTCACAGACGGTGATGGAGGGATACCCCGCCTCGAGCAGCAGCCGCGCGATGGAAAGGGCAGCGGCACCGGCGCCTGAGATGACCACCCGGACCTCCTGCGGACGCTTGCCGACCACCTTAAGGGCGTTAGTGAGACCCGCGAGGGTGATAATGGCGGTGCCATGCTGATCGTCGTGAAAGACGGGGATGCTGCAGCGCTCCTTGAGCCGGCGCTCGATCTCGAAACAGCGGGGGGCGGCGATATCTTCGAGGTTGATTCCGCCGAAGCTGGATGAGATGTTCACCACCGTCTCGACAAAGGCGTCGACATCCTGGGTCGAGACACAGATCGGAAAGGCGTCAACCCCGCCAAATGTCTTGAACAGTACGCATTTTCCTTCCACGACCGGCATACTGGCCTCGGGGCCGATGTCGCCCAGGCCCAGGACCGCCGAACCGTCGGTGATAACGGCACAGAGATTGTGGCGCCGGGTCAGCTGATAGGAGAGGGCAGGATTCCTGTGGATTTCCAGGCAAGGCTGCGCCACCCCAGGGGTGTAGGCGAGCGAAAGGTCATCCTTCGTCTCCACAGGGACGGTAGCGACCACCTCAATCTTCCCTTTCCACTGCGCGTGCAACCGCAGCGATTCCTTAGCGTAATCCATCGCGAAGCCTCCTTTCAGTCCTCAAAGCCGAAGTGGTAAGGCAGTCCGAGGGCGTCACGCACCGCGAGGATCTCCTTCTGCACGGCGGCGCCCACCGGAACCCCCTTGTCGCGGCGCTCCTGCCAAACCAGCCACTCCTTCTCGCCGGCGGTATAGATTCGCTGTTCGCCGGGGGCTTTGCGGCTGGCGCGCAGTGCGCGGCAGATCTCTCCGGCCGTTTTGGAAAAGGTCTCCCGCCCCATGAAAAAATCGGGATTGATGACGAAGAAAAAGTGACCCAGGTGGTACATCTGCGGCTTTCCGTCGGGGGAGACCCCGGTCAGCGCCTTCATAAAGGGGCCGCCGGTCAGCGCGGCGGAGAGAATCTCGACCACAGCGGCATAGCCGTATCCCTTGTAGCCGCACATCGTATCCCCCGCCCCGCCGATGGGAGTAAGCGCGGCCGTCCCGTCGGTGAGGGCTTTGAGGATGGCCTGGGAATCGGTCATGATACTGCCGTCCTGACCGATAACCATACCGGCGGGGGTCGGTTTTCCCTCCCGGGCGTAATACTCAATCTTGCCCCGCTGGACGGTGGAAGTAGCGCAGTCAAGGCAGAAGTCGAACGGCTCATCGGTAGGCAGAGAGAAGGTCAGCGGGTTGGTGCCCATCATGTTTTCAACGCCATAGGTCGGTGCGATGGAAGGCCGGGCGTTGGTTCCGGTGATGCCGATCATTCCCTCTTTGCAGGCCATCGTGGTCCAGTAACCGGCGATACCGTAGTGGGTGGAATTGCAGATGGCGCCGCCGGCCATGCCGTTTTGGCGGGCCTTTTCGATGAGCAGACGCATCATCCGATGGCTGGCGACCATCCCCATGCCATCGTGGGCGTCCATGACGACAGTGGTGGGAGTCTCCCGGAGAATCTCGGTCTCGGTGACCGGCCGCAGCGTTCCCTGGACGATACGGTCGATATAGATGGGCTTGAACCGGTTGCAGCCGTGACTTTCAATGCCGCGCCGGTCGGATTCAAGCAGCACATCGGCACAGATGGCGGCATCCTCCCGGGGAACGCCATAGCCGGCGAACGCGTCGATCAAGAACTGGTTCATCAGGTCCCACGGTACATAAGGTCTTGTCTCCACAGAAATCCCTCCCCTTCTGATACTCTTCCAGTCAGCCCTGACGGACATAGGAAGCAATGGCTTCAAACAACAGCTGTCCGACCACCGAACCGCCGTCGAGGACCCCGATGCTCTTCTCCCCATAATAGGCGGCCCGTCCGTGGACCGACATCATACACTTGGTTTTTTCCGAGCCCTCGCGCGCCGCCCGAGCAGCCGCGTCGAAGGCCTCCTGCTTGCCGCGGGGGAGGGCTTCGGCGAGCGCCTCGACCGCGGGATAGAGCGCGTCGATGATGGTTTTCTCTCCCGGTTTGGAACCGGCGCGCTGCATAATCCGATTGATGCCGTTGCGGAAGGCGGCGACCAGATCCTCGAGAGAAGCCTCGGTTTTTCCCTTGAGGGTCTGCGCCATTCCAGTAATGCCGATGCTGGTAATGGTTCCGAGCGAGGAGGGAGCGGCCTCATTGAAAACCCCTGCAGCTCCCATCAACAGCCGCCCGAGGTCGTTGGATTGTTCCCGGTCCAGGAAATCGGCGGCCGCCCGGTACCCGTCGCTCATCGAAATTCCGAGGTCGCCGTCCCCATTGATCTGGTCGAGCTCGATCAGGTACTCGCGGTTTTTGTCCATCACCTCACTGATCCGGCGCATCGCTCTGCACATGGATGCCGCATCCATATTCGATCCCTCCTTGGTCTACTTGTTGACACTGGTGTAAAACGGTGTATTGGCGGGGGCGCGCAGCAGCTTTTTGAGCTGTGCGTCCAGCTTGATGACCGAAACCGAAAGTCCGGCCATCTCCATCGAGGTGGCGAATTCTCCGATATGGGGCATATAGATGGAGATCCCCTTGCTCTCGAGAATCATATAGAGCCGGCGGTAGACGAGGATCAGCTCCTCAAGCGGGGTGGATCCCAATCCGTTGACCATAACCGAGACCTCATCACCGATGCTCACCGGCATGTCTTCGAGGATCTTATTGAGGATGGTATAGGCGATTTCGTCGGCGGTCAGCATCTTACGCACCTCGATGCCCGGCTCGCCGTGAATCCCCATACCGATTTCGATCTCGTCCTCCTTAATCTGGAAGGAGGGGACACCGGCTTCAGGGACGATGCAGGGAGAGAGCGCAACCCCCATGCTGCGGGTGTTATCCAGCGCCTTCTGGGCGATCTCGGCGACCTCATCGAGGCTCATCATCTGATCGGCGGCGGCTCCCGCGATTTTAAAGGCATAGATCATTCCGGCGACCCCGCGCCGGCGTTCGGCGAGGCTCTTCGGGCTGGAGGCCACATCATCCCTCGCAATCACCATGCGGGTGGGAACCCCCTCGAGCTCAGCCGTTTCGCAGGCCATCTCAAAGTTCATCCGGTCCCCGCCGTAGTTGCCCAGCAGGCAGAGGACACCATTGCCTTTGTCGCAGGCACAGATCATATTGGCCATCTTCTGCGCTGACGGCGAGGCAAAGACATTTCCGACAGTACAGCCGTCAAGCATCCCCTGCCCGACGTAGCCCAGAAAGAGCGGAAGATGTCCGCTGCCGCCGGCAGTGACAAGGCCGACCTTTCCGGCGGAGGTTTCCTCGTTGGAAAGAACGATTCGTTTATCCCCGTTCAAGAACCGCAGACGGTCTCCATAGGCAAACAAAATTCCTTCCATCACTTCGTCAACGAACGCCTTGGGCTGATTGATAATTTTTTTCACCACATACCCTCCTTACGAGACTTGCTGACCAAATAGAATCGCAAGTTCCGTGCCACGCGAAATTCAGCCGGCTGTATCCCGTTCCCGTACGGCTTTTTCCAGAAAGCGGCGGAAAGATAAGTCTATTTTGCGTCTGTTGTGCCGGGGAACTGCGGCGATTGGCGAAAAACCGGGGCGGGAGAAAAAAGGGGACAAAAAAAGGTGACGAGTCCAAAACGACTTATAGTCATTTTGGACTCGTCACCCAATTTTGGGCGATTACCCTTCTTCATGTTCGCCGATGTACTTGCGGATGAGCCGGCTCGCGGTGGACTGGCTGATCTGCAGCCGCTGTGCGAGTTTATAGGAGCTGGGATACTGCTGGAAGAACCGCCGGATCAATCGCGCCTCGAAATCCTCGCGGGCCGAGGCAAGGGACTGCACGTTTTCCAGCTGCTGCAGCTCGGTCTGGCTCTCCGGCCTGCTGTAGCCTCTGCGGATCTTGACCGGAAGGTCGTTATAGGCGATCAGGTCATGACTTCCGAGGACAACCAGCTGCTCGACGACATTCTGCAGCTCCCGAACATTGCCGGGCCAGTGGTAGCTTCGCAGCGCATCATAGGTCTCGGGCAGAAGGAACTTTTTCTTTCCGTATTTTTGATTATTCTGCTTGAGGAAGAACAGCAGCAGCGGCACAATATCCTCCGGCCGGTCGCGCAGCGGAGGGACCTGGATGTTGACGACATTGAGCCGGTAGTAGAGATCCTCCCGGAAGGTTCCAGCCGATACCATCTTTTCAAGGTTGCGGTTGGTGGCAACGATGATCCGGATATCCACCTCGATAGGCTTGGTACCGCCGACGCGGTAAAACTGCTTATCCTGGATGACGGTAAGTAACTTGACCTGCATGAGCAGCGGCATTTCCCCGATCTCGTCGAGAAAGATGGTGCCATAATTGGCCAGTTCCAGCAAGCCGACCTTCCCTGAGGTCGCGCCGGTGAAGGCGCCCTTCTCATAACCAAACAGCTCCGACTCGAACAGCGGTTCAGGAATCGCCCCGCAGTTTACCTTGATAAAGGGCTTGCCCTTGCGGCTGCCTTTGTTATGGACAAGGTGGGCGATCATATCCTTTCCGGCGCCGGTATCCCCCTGAATCAACAGGGTGGTGTCCACCTTGGCCATCTGTTCGGCGATTGCGACGACTTGGTTCATCTTGGGGCTGCGGCTAACCAGCGCGTCAACGTCGACCTCCTTATCCAGTTCCTGGGCATCATTTTTGAGCTGATTATAGAATTCCAGCAGTGTGGCGACATCGCGTACACTGGACACCACCGCCTGGACCTTGCCCTCTCGGGAGGTAATCGGCACGCAGGTGACGAAGGTGAGCTTGCCGCCGCCCATCCGCTGGATAACAGTGGAAGGCTCTCCGGTTTGCAGCACCGCCAGCTCAATCGGGATTTTCATGACCCCGGCGCTGATATGGTCAAAAATATGTTTGCCCAACAGCTTGTCCCGGCTGCTGTTGGTGAGACTCTCATAGGCGCCGTTGACATAAATCGTATAGCCATTGGCATCGGTGATGCACATCCCATCACAGAAATTTTCAAATGCCTGTTCCAGCAGTTCCTTTTCTTGCTCTGCCTGGGACAACTCGGTCACATTCCAGCAGGCGACCTGCGGCAGGTCCGTCCCTCCTGTGCCGTACGGATTCTTCAGAAAAAAGTACTGCTGCCCATCATGGGAAATAATCCCTCCGTCCTGGAGCAGGCCCTGTTTTTCGGCCGCCAGCAGGGCGGAAAACGCATCCTCCGCCGCCCGGCTCACACCGTTTCTGCCCAGCGGCCGATACCCTCCATCCGCGGCTTTGAAAAACAGCGCGGGAACTAAGAATTGATCATATCTCATCGTGTCTCCCTACCATCCCCACAATCAATGCGGCAAATTTTTCTTTCATTATACGAAATATTTGTGGAATTGTCACCATCGGCGCCAAGATTATTCCCGCTGGAATTCCCCGCGGGGGGATGGAGTGCCACATTTTCCATGGCAGATCAATAACTTTTTCTCAGAAGAATGGTGACAAAACGAGAGGATGCGGGAAAAATCAGACATATCAAAATCGACCGAACAGCATAAAACTCTCCGGCCGATCTTACAAACAGATCCTCTTTAATGCAGATTTCAATAGAAATTATACGTCTCCATAGTGTTCTAAAATAAAGCGACGAAATAGATGTCCGGCCAGCGGGAGTGGCCTTTTTTTGCTGTAGATCATATAGCTCCAGCACCGGCAATTCGGGAAACTGATAGGGATTATTTTTATATTGAGCTTGTCCATGTCATTGAGCAACGGCGCAATTCCAATTCCATAGTGGTTGGAAACAAGCAGCGCAAGATTATAAAACGAATTTGCCTCCCCAACGATTTGAGGTTCAATTCCCGCCTGTGCAAAGAAGGAAAAGGCCTGCTCTCCTTCGGGGGTGTTACGCCGACGGATGACAACCGGGTATCCTTGAATTTGCCTCAGATCGATACTTTCCTTTTCACAAAGCGGATGATCATGAGGAACCATTAAAACAAAATCCAAATCCCTTACCACTTCAGTCCGAATCTGTGGATCCCGAATCTCCCGGCGGCAAAATCCAATATCCGAATCATTATTTTTTAGGCTGGTAACAATATCAGCAGAATCTCCTTGTGAAAGGCGAATGGAAAAAGAGGCATTTTCTTCACTGAATTCGCGGAATCCATTGATTAGCGTTTGCGCATATTGCATACGCTCAGTATAAATTCGAAGTGGTTGTCGGTCAGTATAAAGTGCATTTTGATTTTTGACCAACGAAATGCCCATCTCTAGTTCATGCAACGCAAGATTAACCTGCTTATAAAAAATTTTTCCGTTTTGTGTCAGCCAAAGATGATGTCCCGCTTTTCCAAACAGAGAAACTCCCAGCTCTTTTTCCAACATTGCAATACCATAGCTGATGGAAGGCTGAGTAACAAACAAAGCCTCCGAAGCTTTTGTATAACTGAGCATCTCTGCTACTGCCTTAAAATAATAAAGTTGATTGAGATTCATGACTATGCTTCTCCCGCATTAAACCAAACGTCCTCTTTGGAACATCTCTTATTGGCAAGATTTCGATGCCAACATCGTGTATTTCTCGTCATAGAGAAAGCGGTACTGCAAACTTGATATTACAATCAGCATACCATGCTTCCAAATGGAACGCAAGAAAACGTTACACAGTACGATTGAAAAGCTCTCCAAGTATAGGCAAAATTAACAAAATAGATCGACATGCCATATTATGATTCGAAATTTTAAATATATTGCTCATAAATTAAAAAACGTCTCTATTAACAAAGCAAAATTTCAAAAAGCCTCAATTAGACAGTTTTTGTCGAGAACCATATACTAAATATAGCAAAACTCTCTTTTTGGCCTGAGTAAACAGAGAAACGTAAACAAAACGGGGAGGAAAAACGCAATGAAAAGGACATTTGCATTAACTCTAGCAATCATCCTGTGCTTGGGCATGGTGTCTAGCTGTGGGACCGCGCCACAGAGTTCCAGCGCATCAGAAGTATCTGAAGTTGCATCTGCTTCATCTGATACCACCTCCGAACCATTGAAGTTTTCCATTGGTACTGCATCTCCAGGTGGCGCTTTTTATCAAGGCGCATCAGCACTTTCAACCGTGATTAACAGTAAACTTGACGGCTACGAAGCAGCTGTGGAATCAGTTGGTGCTTCCATTGCCAGTATTGAGCTGCTGCGGGCAGATGAGATCCTCATGGGCATGAGCTCAACAGACGCCGCATGGGAAGCCTACTATGGCAAGGATAGTTTCGATGGGAATGCCTATCCAGACCTGCGGTGTATGATTGCGGGATGGCCAGGCGTCTATATGTTTGTAACCACCTCAGATACCGGCATCACCGATCTACAGGGATTTGAAGGTAAACTATTCAGCGGAGCCCAGAAAAACAGTTCCACTGAGCTTTTGACACAAAGAGTATTTGAATTCTTTGGAATCGAACCTCAGTTAACTAATCTGGCCCCCGCCGACGGTGCACGTAGCTTGGGAGATGGTACGCTCAGCGGATTTACTGTCGGCTACCCTGCAGCTTCGGTCACCGAATTGGAAGCATCCCATGATCTGAACATCATCCTGCTCAATGGAGAGGAACTTGCTTCCTTTACCGATGCATATCCACAGTATATGGAATTAGAGATTCCCGCCGGATACTATAAAGCATTGCCTGATGGAGGCTCAAGTGTCGGTCAG
>CASEBP010000166.1 GCA_949285275.1 uncultured Oscillospiraceae bacterium
GTTGTTGAGGCCGAAGATAGGCATGAAGACAAAGCTTTGCAGCTTGAAATAGATCCCGAAGACCGAGACGGCCGTCTGGGAAAAGAGAATCAGGATCTTGTTCATGCCGAAGGTCATGACCGAACCGATTGCCTGCATAAAGATCGACGGCAGCCCAATGCGGTAGATGTCCAGGATGATCCGGGGATTGGGGCGGAAGCCGCGCATCGATAGATTGATTTCGGTGTTCTTTTTCAGGTTGAACCACAAAATAACAAACATCGATACAAACTGTCCGATGACGGTGGCAATCGCCGCGCCGGCGACCTCCATCCGGGGCAGGCCCAAAAGGCCGAAGATCAGGATGGGGTCCAGAATAATATTGGTGATGGCGCCCGCCATCTGGGAGATCATCGAGTAGATGCTGTTGCCGGTAGCCTGAACGAGCCGCTCTCCGACAACGCTGACAAAGAGCCCCAGGGAAAAGACCGAGACGATCGACGTGTATTCAATCCCCATCCGCATCACCGTTCCCTCATCGACAAAGGCCGCAAAGAAGGGCCGTACGCCGAACAGGCCGAACAGCGCGAAGATGACGGCGCTGAGCACCATCAGAAAGATACCATTGACGGCGGTCAGATTGGCATCCTCAAAATTCTTCTCGCCGAGCCGGCGGGAAAGGATCGCGTTGACACCGACAGCGGTACCGACCGAGACGGCGATCATCATCGCCTGGACCGGAAACGCGAGTGAAACGGCGGTCAGCGCATCCTCGCTGACCCGGATGACAAAGATGCTGTCGACAACATTGTAAAGGGCCTGGATCAGCATCGAAGCCATAATGGGGAGAGACATAGTGGTTAAAAGCCGGGGGATGGGCATCGTTCCCATCTTGTTTTCTTTTCTCTGTTCCTGCACGGGAGCTCCTCTTTCTCTGTGTCAAAGGGTGTCGGACCGCGACCGTCCCGGCGCGGCTTTGCCTGCAAAAAAGCGCCGTCACCCATTGGGCGGACGGCAGACAAGGGCTATTATAGCAGGAAAACCAAAAAAATCAACCGTTTTTGCGGATTTTTGGCGGACGGCCCTGGACGAAACGAAAATAAGGGAACAGATGCAGCAATCTGGCCGCTTTTTGTTACTGAAAAAGGGTGCGTTCTTTTTTCACAATCGGTGGAAATTCGTCAGGGAGGATGCTATAATACAAGGGCAGGCCGTTAAAATCGGAAAAGGCACAAGGGAGGAAGCCTGATGGCTCAACAACAGAATCAGGAACAGGTCCTTCTGAGGACCAGTTTTTTCGGAGGGTTTGATAAAAAAGAGGTGCTCTCCTACATCGACCGGCTGCGGGAGCAGAATCGGGAAATGGCCTCTGACCTGGAGGGAAAGCTCGAGGGAATGACCCGGGCGCGCGGAGAACTCGCCAGCCAGGTCAGCGGTTTTGAGGGAAAGATTTCCGAGATGGAAAAGCAGCTCGAGGCGAGCGCCGGCCGGATCCGGGAGCTGACCGGAATGGTTGAGAGTCTCAAGGGTACGGTGGCCGAGCAGCAGCGCCAGTGCGACCAAAAGGAGCGGGAGCTGAGTACCCAGAAGGAGCAGGCCCGCCAACTGTCGCTGCGCGCACAGAATTATGAGGACAAAGCGCGCCGCTATGAAGAACTGTCCGGCCAGATCGGCGATATCCTGCTCGAAACCCGCGAGGACGCCGGGAGACTGCTTGAGCAGGCTCAACAGGAGGCAGAGCAGATCAAGTCGGCTGCCGTCGCGGCCAGCGAAACGGTGACCCGCGAGCTGCGTTCCATGCGTTCCGATCTCGTTTCGGTGCGCGAGCAGCTGACCGGTCTGATGGAGAGCATGAACCAGCGGCTTGATGAGATCGACCGGATGCTTCTTGCGGCGGATCCCGCTGCTTCCCGGGAGCAGGAAAGCGGCAGTGCTGAGGTGCAGACAGCCCAGGAGTCTCCCGCCGGGGATGCGGCGCCGGGACACCAGGATTTGTTTTTTCGAGGCGCCGCCAACGGATGAGTCCCCGGCAAGGACCCATTTAGGCGGCGTGGTGACCGAATCCAGGCCAACGCGGCAGCCCCGCACTAAGGCGGGCGCCGAGCTTTCTCAGCTGCTTCACCGGCTGATGCGTGGCTCCTCTTCCTGATGACGGGAGCACGCAATTTTCTGGGACGGGAGACGAAAAAAGATGGAGTATTCCGGAAGAGGACCCTTTCCGGCACCGGTTGCCTCGGCTATCATCGCGGCGGCGGGACGTTCGAGCCGGATGGGCTTTGATAAACTGATGGCAGAGCTGAGCGGAATTCCGGTGCTGATGCGGACGATGGAGGCCTTTGAGCGCTGTGAGGCGATCGGGGAAATTATCGTGGTGACCCGGGAAGCTAACCTGTCGATCGTCCGTTCGATGGTCAGGGAGGGCGGCTTTTCCAAGGTGAGTCAGGTGGTTCGCGGCGGAGAAACGCGCCAGCAATCGGTGTATGCCGGTGTTTGTGCGGCATCGCCGGAGATGCCGCTGCTCTGTATTCATGATGGTGCCCGTCCGCTGGTCAGCGGGCAGGTGATTTCTGCTGCGATTCAGGCGGCGGCCGAACACGGCGCGGCGACTGCTGCGCTGCCGGTCAAGGATACGATCAAGCGCAGCCGCGACGGCTTTTCTGATGGTACGGTGCCGCGGGATGGGCTGATGCGGATCCAGACCCCACAGGTTTTTTCTCGTTCCCTGTATCTGCGAGCCTATCAGGCCGCCGCGGGGAAGGAGTACACAGACGATTGTCAGCTGCTCGAGGCGCTGGGGATCCCTGTCGCCTTTTCCCGGGGAGATGAGTGGAATCTTAAGCTCACGACCGAGGAGGACCTGTTGCTCGCCGAGGCGATGCTCCAGGGGAGCGCGGGATGATGCGGATCGGACACGGGTACGACGTCCATCGGCTGGTTGCTGGCCGGCCGCTGATCCTTGGCGGCGTTTCCATCCCGTTTGAGAAGGGCCTTTTGGGCCATTCCGATGCCGATGTTCTGACCCACAGCATTATCGATGCGCTGTTCGGAGCCGCGGCACTGGGCGATATCGGCGGACACTTTCCCGATACCGATCCGGAATACTGCGGCGCAGACAGTATCGCCCTGCTGCGTACGGCGGCGGGCATTCTGGCGGAAAACGGATGGCAGATCGGCAACATCGACGCCACCGTTCTGGCACAGCGGCCACGACTGGCGCCGCATCTCGAGGCAATGCGGCTGCGCCTCGCCGAGGCGTGCAGCATCGGGGTTTCCCAGGTGAGCGTCAAGGCGACGACAGAAGAGGGCCTCGGATTTACCGGAAACGGGGAGGGAATCGCAGCCCATGCGGTCTGCCTGATTGCTCCGGCGGATTCCGGTCAAAACGGACCGCGATGATCTTCTTTAAAAAATCGCCCCACGGCGGGGAGAAAGGAGGCGCAGGGGATGGAGAGTTTGCTTTATGATATGAAAGGAATTTTCGGTTCCTTCACGCTGACTGATTTTTGCGATATTCTGATTGTGGCCTATCTGCTCTATCAGTCGGTGCGGCTGGTGCGGGACACCCGGGTGGTCCAGCTGCTCAAGGGCCTGATCGTGCTGATTGGCATTTATGCGGTGGTCAGTATCGCGCAGCTGCGAACGATGGGCTTTTTGATTCGGTATCTGTTTCAATACGGCGCACTGGCGCTGCTGATTGTCTTCCAGCCGGAACTGCGCCGTTCCCTGGAACAGGTGGGACGCACCCGTTTTTCCAATCTACAGCTTTTCGGCGGAAACGCCGACAACGACGAGGAGAATGCCCGCTGGCGCAATGCGATCGCCGCCATCGGAGAGGCATCGGTCTATCTTTCCAAACGCCGGATCGGTGCGCTGATGGTGCTTGAACGGCAGAGCAAGCTGGGGGAGATTGTCAAGACCGGAACGGTGATCGATGCTGAACCCAGTGCAGAGATCCTTGGCAATATCTTCTTCCCCAACTCGCCGCTGCATGACGGTGCGCTGGTGATCCGCAGCGGCCGGTTGCTTGCCGCGGGATGTTTCCTTCCGCTGTCAGATAATTTCACGATCAGCAAGGAGATGGGAACCCGGCATCGCGCGGGTCTTGGTATGAGCGAAAATTCCGATGCAGGGGTGGTCATCGTGTCGGAGGAAACCGGCGTGATTACGATGGCAGTTGCCGGAAAGCTGCGCCGCGGCTACACCAAGGAGCAGCTGGTGGAGGCGCTCAGCGGTTACTTTATCGAGGAGCATGAGGAAAAGGGCGATCGCAAGATCCCGTTCTTTAAGGTGAAGAAATGAGCAAAAACATTCAGAGCAAATTGCTGGACAACAATGCGGCGTTGATGGTCTTTTCCATCCTCGGAGCGATTTTGATCTGGGTGATGGTTGTTTATAATGTCGATACGATCGTTCCGGTCACCGTTTCCAACGTACCAGTGAGCATCAACACGGCGGACAGCAACCTGACCCGTCTGGAACTTTACCCTGTGACCGATGGGGAGTTTACGGTGGATGTCGAGATTGTCGGTCCGCGGGCTACGGTGGGAAATATCAAGCGGGAAGAGCTGCAGGCTACGGTTAAGCTCAACAATATCACCGGACCGGGGACCTATGATCTGCCGATTGAGATCGTCGATACCCGCAACCGGGATGTCGAGATCAAGGCGTCCCTGCCCGAGACGATCAGTATGCGGTTTGATCACAAGGAGACGCTGGTGCTGCCGGTTACCATCGAAGCCACCGGGCTGGAGATTGCAGAGGGTTATCTGATGGATCAGGAGCAGGTCTATCCGGAAGAGGTGACGGTAACCGGCCCTGCCACCGAGATGCAGGAGGTGGCGGAGGCGGTAGTCGTCCGCCAGTTCGACGGAAAAGCCCTGTCGAATACCTTCAGCGAAGAGCTTCCGGTGATTCTGCGGAACAGCAGCGGCGAAGAGGTGTCCAGCCCCTATTTTTCGATGGATGCCGAGACGGTGACCCTGACCCTTCCGATTCTCCGGAAAAAGGTGGTCCCGGTGACCTTCGATTTCATCAACATTCCGGAAGGCTTTGATGTTGCCTCGCTGGTTTACCGGATTACGCCGGAGGAGATCGAGGTGGCGGGTCCGGTCGATAAGCTGGATTCCTTCCAGGAGATGCATCTGGGCTATGTGGATGTGCGTACCCTCGCGCCCGATATCAATCTTTTCTACCGGATCAAATATCCGTCGGATTTTATCTCGGTGGAAGGGATTGAGGATGCCAACATTGAGTTTTTCCCGGATACCTTCGGAGAGACAACCCTTGCCGTCGAGAGCGATAACATCTATGTCCGGAATCTCCCGGATCAGTATGAGGCGACGATTCAGACCCAGACGATCAACAATGTGACCGTCTATGGTCCGGCCGGGGAGGTCATTGAGCTGACAAATCAAAATCTGGTGGCAGAGATCAACATGGCCAACGTCGATATCACCCTTGGACAGGTTACTGTCCCGGTGACCATCCTGATTCCGGGACACAGCAAGTGCTGGGCCTATGGGGATCATTACACCGCACGGATCACCATTCGCGAAAGAAACGATTGACAGGGCCTCGCCCGAAACAGACCGCCGCCGGCTATGGATGTCATGGCCGGCGGCGGTTGCAGGAAAGGGGGAAAGGATATGCGTTTACAGCTGAGCCGTATCGAAACGACGGTCGAAGAAGGGCCGCAGGCCGCCCTGGGGCGCGCCGAAGCCCAGATCCGCCGGCTGACCGGCAAAACGCCTGTGCAGCCGGTACTATGCAAAACGTCAATCGATGCGCGGCGGGGCAGAATCCGATTTGTGTCGTCGGTCGCCTTTTCGCTGGATGAGAAGACGGCGAACAGCCTTCTTTCCCGGGGGAATCCTGACCTGACCGCCCTGCCGGAGACCCCTGTGAAGCCGATTTTGCACGGGGAAACGCCTTTGCTTTCCCGTCCGGTTGTGATTGGATTCGGTCCGGCAGGGCTTTTTGCGGCGCTGGCGCTGGCCCGTGAGGGGTACCGTCCCCTTGTGCTGGAACGGGGCGGGCCGGTCGAGGAACGGGTCCAGGCGGTGGAACGGTACTGGAAAGGTGGTCCCCTTGACACCGAAAATAATGTGCAGTTCGGAGAAGGAGGGGCGGGTACCTTTTCGGATGGAAAACTGACCACCCGGATTCACGATCCGCTTTGTGCTCAAGTGCTCAGAACCCTGGTCGAACATGGCGCTCCGCCGGATATTTTGGTTAAGGCCAAGCCGCATGTCGGGACCGATCTGCTGCGAGGGGTGGTGGAGGAGATCCGCCGGGAGATTCTTTCCCTCGGAGGAGAAGTGCGGTTCCATGCACGTGCCGATGCGTTTTTGCTGAAGGATGGGAATCTGCGCGCTGTGCGGGTCAATGGCATGGAGCTGCCTGTGCAGGCGGTCATCGCGGCTGTTGGACATTCGGCGCGGGATACCTTCAGTGCCCTCGCGGCATGCGGAGCGCTGCTGGAGCCAAAACCCTTTTCGGTTGGGGCGCGAATCGAACACCTTCAGCGGGATATCGACGCTGCTCTCTATGGAAATTATGCCGGACACCCCCATCTTCCCCCGGGGGAATATCAGCTGTCCCGGCGGGTAGGAGAACGGGCGGCATACACTTTCTGCATGTGTCCCGGCGGCATGGTGGTTGCGGCGGCTTCGGGCGAGGGACAGACGGTGACCAACGGGATGAGTTA
>CASEBP010000167.1 GCA_949285275.1 uncultured Oscillospiraceae bacterium
ATGATATTGGCCATGGGAAACATCTCCTTATTATTGATTTCCTTTTCATTATACCCTTGATTTGTTGGCGGGACAAGGAAGAAGAGGGGAAATTTTCATAAAATTTACAGCCTGGCCTTCCGCAGGCGGGAAAGCAAACAGAAGCCGCACACAGCTACGCTGTATGCGGCTTCTGCAGAAGTTTATTTGACCCTGTCGCGGCGATTGATTGCCGAAACCAGTGCATTGACCGAGGCGGTGATGATATCGTTGTGGCGTCCGGCGCCCCAGACGACCTTGCCGGCGCCGTTGATGATGCCGACATAGGCCATTGCGTCGGAGGTCGAGCCCTTGGTCAGCGCATGTTCCGTGTAGCTGACCAGCGTGTAATGGATTCCGGTGGAATCCTTGATGGCATTGGAAACCGCATCGAGGCGTCCAGTGCCGACGGCGGTCGCGGGATGGGCGATACCGTCGACCTTCAGATCAACTTCGGCAAACATACCGCCGCGGTCGGTGAACTTGACCGAATCCACCCGGTAAGGCTCGAGCACGTTGACATATTCGCGGCAGAAGACCTCATAGATCTCCTTGGGCTGCAGTTCGCGGTGCTCATGATCCGAGATGCCCTTGATCAGATAGCCGAAATCTTCGCGCATCTTCGGCGGCATGTCGATGCCGAACTGCTGCTCCAGCAGATACCCGATGCCGCCCTTGCCCGACTGGCTGTTGATGCGGATGACATCCGCCTCGTACATCCGTCCGACGTCGGTCGGATCGATCGGCAGATAGGGGACATTCCAGTGCTCGGGGTCATGGTCCTCGCGGAAATGCATGCCCTTGGCGATGGCATCCTGATGGGATCCGGAGAAGGCGGCGAAGACCAGTGCGCCGGAATAGGGCTGCCGCTCATAGACATGCATCCGGGTAACCCGCTCATAGACCTCCTGGATTTTGGGCATATCCGAGAAATCCAGCCCGGGATCGACGCCGTGGCAGTACATGTTCATCGCCAGGGTGATGATGTCGACGTTTCCCGTGCGCTCCCCGTTCCCGAACAGCGTTCCTTCGATCCGGTCGGCGCCGGCGAGCAGTCCCAGCTCGGCGTCGGCCACGCCGGTGCCGCGGTCGTTGTGGGGGTGCAGCGAAACCTGGATATGCTCGCGGCAGTGGAGCCGGTCGCTGATGTATTCGATCTGGCTGGCGTAGACATGAGGCAGGCTCATTTCAACAGTGGCGGGCAGGTTGATGATAACCGGGCGCTGGGCAGTCGGTTTCCAGATGTCGATCACGGCGTTGCAGACGTCGAGGGCGAATTCTACCTCCGTTCCGGTGAAGCTCTCCGGGGAATATTCAAACCGGAAATTGCCGGGGGTTTTTTCGGCGAAGTCGCGCAGCATTTCGGCGCCTTCGATGGCCAGTGCCTTGATTTCAGACATCGGCTTCTTGAAAACCTGTTCGCGCTGGGCGCGGGAGGTGGAGTTGTAGAGATGAACAATGGCATTTTTGCATCCCTTGAGGGAATCGAAGGTCTTCTCGATAATATGAGGACGCGCCTGGGTGAGCACCTGAATCGTTACGTCGTCGGGGATCCGGTCCTGCTCAATGAGGGCGCGCAGGAATTCATATTCGGTGTCCGACGCAGCGGGGAAACCGACCTCAATCTCTTTGAAACCTACCTGAACCAGCAGATCAAAGAATTCCAGCTTCTCCTCCAGGCTCATCGGGATGATCAATGCCTGGTTGCCGTCCCGTAGATCGACGCTGCACCAGACGGGGGCTTTATCGATATACTCCCTGTGGACCCAGCGATTGGATTCGCAGGGGGGCATAAAATAACCTCTCTGATACTTCTGATAATTTTTCATGCGCTGTGACTCCCTTCTTCTGGATGGATTGAGGATAAAAGAAAAATCCTTCGTCTTTCTGATCAGAAAGACGAAGGATGCCAATCCCACGCGGTACCACTTTCTTTTACGCCAAAAGGCGTACCCTCATCGGATACAAGGCGAGGCGCCTGATATCCTTCCCTTCGCTAACGGGGGGACTCCGTCCGCGTCTACTCGAGCCGTGAGGCCTTTCGGGCGGCTGCTGGGAGGCGAGTTCAAAAGCAGTCCCGCGCCGTCTCGCATCAACCGACGGCTTTCTGCAGGCGGGAGCCGATTTTTACTATTCCTCTTCATCGCATTTTGAAATATTGACTCTATCATATCGGAAGGAAGGGAACTTGTCAAGAGTTTTTAGACAAATTTTTTTAGAGCGGGGCCGTCTGAAATTTTCCGTGTCACTAGGCGGGCTGCGATTTTTTTGATATGATAGGGAAAAAAGGAGAGGATGAATGAGATGAGCGCATTTCACGCCGATACCGAACGCAATGAGGCCTATTATGTCGGGTTGATGAATGCGGTGGGATACCGCAACAAGGATCTTGACCGTCCGATGATCGGGATTGTCAACTCCTGGAACGATGTCAATCCGGGGCACAAGCCGCTGCGGGAACTGGCACAGTATGTCCGGGAGGGAATCTGGGCGGCGGGAGGAACCCCCTGCGAATTCAACCTCCCTGCTCCCTGTGACGGGATGGCACAGATGCGCGGAATGAATTATATTCTGCCGCAGCGGGATTTGATTGCGGGATCGGCTGCGGCGATGGTGCGGGCGCATGGCTTTGACGGGCTGGTATTTTTGTGCTCCTGCGACAAGATCGTACCTGGAATGCTGATGGCGGCAGCTTCGCTGAATCTCCCGTCTATCTTTCTGACGGCTGGTTCCATGCTGCCCTATGAGGCGCCGGACGGCCGGATCCTGGTCACTCCGGATCTCAAGGAGGCGATCGGCGAGGTTAATGCGGGACGGATCACCGAACAGCAGTTTTGTGAATATAAGATCAACCTCTGCTTTTCCGGTGGTACCTGCTCGATGTATGGGACAGCCAATACGATGGGGGTCTTCTGTGAGGCGATCGGGATCGCCCCGGCCGATTCCACGACGATGCTGTTCTGCTCGGCGGCTAAATACCGTCAGGCCCGCGATGTGGGGGAGCGCGCCGTTGAAATTACCCGGCAGGGGCTGCGCTTCTCGGATGTGGTGACCCAGCGCTCCTTTGAAAACGGGGTGCTTCACTGTGCCGCAACGGGAGGATCCACCAACTTTGTGCTGCACGCGATGGCGATTGCGCGGATTTTGGGGTATCCGATCGATCTGAAACGGTTTGACGAGATCCAGTCGCAGGCACCGGTAGTGGCAAAGTTCAAGCCCTCCTCCCGATACAATATGCTCGACTATCAGCGTGCTGGCGGGGTGCGTGCAACCCTTTCGGCGATCCGGCCGCTGCTTGACTGTACCGCTCTGCGGGTGATGGGCGGCACGCTGGGCGAGATGCTCGACCGGTTTGACCGGCCGGTAGACGCCGCGGTTATCCACCCGATGAGTGAGCCTCTCCATCAAAACGGCTGCTTCTCGATCCTGTATGGAAACCTTGCACCGCAAGGGTGCGCGGTCAAGAAGAGCGGGGTGGAGCCCTCGATGTTTTATCACCGCGGGCCGGCGGTCGTCTTTGATTCGGAGGAAGAGGTGATGGAGCATCTGCTGCATTCCGATGTAAAGCCCGGTTGTGTTTTGGTGATTCGTTACGAGGGGCCGAAGGGCGGTCCTGGCATGCGGGAGATGTCCATTCCGGCTGCGACGCTGGTCGGAATGGGTCTGCATACCTCGGTGGCGATGATTACCGATGGGCGGTTCTCCGGAGCGACCCGCGGACCCTGCGTCGGGCATATCTGCCCGGAGGCCTACGAAGGCGGGCCGATTGCCCTGGTTGAGAACGGGGATATCATCGCGATCGATCTGGAACATCGCCGGATTACGCTGGAGGTGAGCGATGAGGAGCTCGACCGCAGGCGCGCCGCCTGGAAACGGCCGTCTCACCATCCGGCCGACGGGATTCTTCGGGCTTACCGCAGCGGCGTGGGAAGCGCCAGCGAAGGGGCGCCGTGGCTTTTTTGAACTGATAAAACCGCGAAGCGGGCAGGCAATCGGCCTGTCCGCTTTTTTTGCAAAAAAGGTTTTGTTAGAATTCGGTAATGAATGATATAAATATGTAATATATTCTCTCACGAGAATATAAATAATGGTACATAATAATATATTATGGGTATTATTTATCCAAAAAGCGGAAATAAATAACACCAATATTAACAAAACAGTATCAAAGTAATGAAGATTTAATTTGAAATTTCAGGAGAGCCATGCTATGCTGAACACACGGTTGGAGAACAAATTCCACAACACATCATGCCATTAAGGAGGAACCAACATGAAGAAAATGACATCCATTGTTTTAGCGGCGGCGATGCTGCTGGGGACGGCCACCGTTTCCCATGCTGCGTCTCTGCAGAAGCCGAAAAGCATTCGTAAGTCTGCGGTCAGCGTTGAGACCGACTACCGTGACAAAAACGGAAAGCTCATCCCTGGTGTCTATGATGCCTACGGTCCCTATGCTTACGACATTGACGACGACAAGAAGCTCACCGAAAGCCCGATCGAGTACGGCAAGACAGCCTACTACATCCTCCTCGACAAGGATGGGGTGGGAATCACCAATTCGGAGTCGGTTAATGGCCTGAAGATCAAGAGCAGCTGGGAAGAGGGCGGTAAACTGGCCAAAGGCGTATCGGTTGCCAAGAAGAAGGTCAGCAACACGATCGATGCGATGATCCCGAACGCCAATCAGTACTACTACATGCTGGCGATCACCGTGGCTTCTTCCGAGTCGACCTCCGATTCCGACATCATCGGCACCCTGACCCTCAATAAGACCAAGAGCCCGAAGGTTAAGGATCTGAAGCTGTCGGTCGACCTCAACGTCAACTGGGCGCATTCCTACCTCGACAGCAGCGGCGACTACACTGTGACCGACGACATCTCGGACATCAAGGCGGAGAAGTACTACTCGCTGAAGTTCAAGAGTGACGACGAGATTGAGATGGAGTTTGAAGATGGCAGTACCTTTACCGTGGATGTTTCTGGCCAGGGCAAGACGCTGATCTATTTCGACACCAACTACAACTCGGCTATCGCAGCCAAGTATCCGCTGGCCGAACTCAACTTCTGGAATGGAAACGGTGCCAAGTTCAACCGGACTGGGGAGTTCTTCCTGGCGGTCAAGAACATGGGCAACATGGCGTATCTC
>CASEBP010000168.1 GCA_949285275.1 uncultured Oscillospiraceae bacterium
CATCTCGGGCGCAGTGGTGATTGCCTCGTACAGGGCACGCAACTCCTCATCGAGACGATTGACCTGATCCTGATCCCGCTCCTTCTCATCCTTGACAATCTCCCGGTTGAGCTCGTTTCTCAGCTCGGTAAAGCGGGACATCTTCTCGCTCAGTTCGGGGGACTTTTCGGTAGCGGCGGAGGCGGCAAGCATCTTGATATACCGCTCGTCCTTTTGAATCGCATGTCCGAGTTCACGTGCCAGCGCAATGATATCCATGATAATTTCTCCTTTTCTTTGTTAAAGCATCCTCTATCTCGACGGTCCGATCCCCTTTATTGCTGAATCGTTCCGACCATCGCCCAATTCATCGCCCGGGTAATCCGCACCGGCAGGAACTTTCCGATCAGCGACCGGTCACCCGGCGCCTCAACGATAATGTTCCCCTCGGTACGCCCCGCCAGAAAGCCATCGCCGCTCTTACCGACCGAATCAAAGAGCACCCGCTGCACCGTACCGACCATCTCTTCATTGAGTTCGGTACAGATCTGCTGCTGCACCTCAAGCAGCTCTCGGAACCAGACGGACTTCTCCGCGGCGGGAACCGGATCGGGCATCGTGGCAGCCGGTGTCCCGGACCGGCGGGAATAAATAAAGGTAAACAGAGCGTTATACCGAACCTTTCGGATCAGCGCGAGGGTCTCCAGGAACTCTTCCCGCGTCTCCCCCGGAAAGCCGACAATGATATCACTGGAAAAGGTGACGTCCGGCATCCGTTGGCGCGCATAGGCGATCAGCTCCAGATAGTGCGCGATATCGTAATGCCGGTTCATCGCTTTGACCACCCGATCCGAGCCGCTCTGCACCGGAAGATGGATATGATGACAGACATGGCGGCTCCCGGCGATGGTATCAATCAGTTCCCGGGTACAGTCCCGGGGATGGGAGGTCATGAACCGCAGCCGGTATTCCCCGTCGATCCCATCGAGCCGGCGCAGCAAAGCCGGAAAATCACACGGCTCCTCCAGGCCCTTGCCATAGGAATTGACGTTCTGGCCAAGCAGGGTGATCTCCCGATAGCCCAGCCCGATCAGCTCGCGCGCCTCCGCCTCGATCCGATCCGGAGTACGGGAAACCTCCCGTCCCCGCACATGCGGCACAATACAATAGGTACAGAAATTGTTGCATCCCTGCATGATGGTCAGCCAGGCCTTGACCCCTTCATCCCGCACGGCCGGTATCCCCTCGACCACATTCTGTGCAGGTTGGTTCCAGAATACACGTTTTCTGCTCTCGAGCCGCTGCGCGAGAAAGACAGGAAGCCGATGGATCGCGCCCGTTCCGAAAACAATGTCGACATAGGGAAAACTCTTTTTGATCCGCTCCGCGACCTGCGGCTGCTGCATCATACAGCCGCACAGTACGATGATCCGATCAGGATCAGCCCGTTTGAGGTTCTTCAGGGCGCCGACATTGCCGAACACCCGGTCTTCGGCGCTCTCCCGCACCGCACAGGTATTGAACAGAATCAGATCCGCCCGCTCCTGTTCATCGGTAAAGCCGAATCCCATTTCGGCGAGCAGCCCTTTGAGGCGTTCGCCATCCGACACGTTTTGCTGACAGCCAAAGCTGTGGACAAAAGCGAGCGGCGGATGCCCGTAATGGGATGCCACCAGCACAGATGCCCGTTGCAGGCTGAGCTGATCCATCTCCTCGTCAAGCTGCTGGGTCAGGGAATTGATGATCACCGCTTTTTCGGTCTCCTTCTGCAAGAAAATTGGAAATACTGAAACTAATTTAGTATACCACAAAAGATTCCCCAGGAAAAGCCCTCATCGGGATTCTCCCTTTTCCCCGATACCTATCGATCCTGCGCCCGTCTCTTTGGCTGCTTGGGGACCAACGGCACGCCATAATGAATTTCACCCCTCCACACCCCATTCCACGGCAGGTGGAAAACGCAGGGCAAAACGGTCATTTGGCCACTTTGCCCTGCGTTTTTATCCCCATGCGGCGGAGAGGACCTTTTTCAGATACTGTCCTGTATAAGAGCGTTCACAGGCCGCCACTTGCTCCGGTGTCCCGCAGACGACGACCGTACCTCCGCGATCCCCCCCCTCAGGTCCCAGATCGATGATATGATCGGCCACTTTGATGACATCCAGGTTGTGCTCAATCACCACCACGGAATTGCCGGCGTCGACCAGCGCCTGCAGCACCTCAATAAGCTTGCGGACGTCGTCGGTATGCAGGCCGGTCGTCGGCTCATCCAGCACATAGATCGTCCTCCCGGTGGCCCGCCGGGACAGCTCGGTGGCCAGCTTGACCCGCTGAGCCTCCCCGCCGGAAAGGGTGGTCGCCGGCTGACCCAGCTTGACATACCCGAGACCTACATCATAGAGGGTCTGGATTTTGCGCCGGATCTTTGGAAGGTTCTCAAAAAAGCCAAGCGCCTCCTCGACCGTCATCTCCAGCACATCATAGATGTTCTTTCCCTTGTACTTAATCTCCAGCGTTTCACGGTTATACCGCTTACCCTTGCAGACTTCGCACGGCACATAGATATCCGGCAGGAAATGCATTTCGATCTTAATGATGCCGTCCCCTTCACAGGCTTCGCAGCGTCCCCCCTTGACGTTAAAGGAGAAACGTCCGCTGTTATATCCCCGCATTTTGGCGTCGTTGGTGGTGGCGTACAGCTCCCGGATGTCGGTAAAGACCCCGGTATAGGTCGCGGGATTGGAGCGGGGCGTCCGGCCGATCGGGGACTGATCGATATTGATCACCTTGTCCAGTGCCTCGAGCCCTTCAATGGCATCATGCGCCCCCGCCTTGATCCGTGCGCCGTTGAGAGCGGAGGCAAGCGTCTTGTACAGCACCTCGTTGATCAGCGAACTCTTGCCCGAACCGGACACACCGGTCACCGCCACAAACATCCCCAGCGGAATCGTGACATCGATGTGTTTGAGGTTATTCTGCTGGGCTCCGCGGATGACCAGCCGGTTGCCATTCCCAGGGCGGCGCGTTTTGGGAATCTCGATCCGCTCCCGTCCGCTGAGGTATTTGCCGGTGATGGAATTTTCACTGCGAAGCAGGCCGGGGACATCTCCCGCATAAACCACCTCGCCGCCGTGTACCCCTGCGCCAGGTCCGATATCCACCACAAAATCGGCGGCGCGAATGGTGTCCTCGTCGTGCTCCACGACAATCAGCGTATTGCCGATATCCCGCAGCCGCTGAAGGGTGGCGATCAGCTTGTCGTTATCCCGCTGATGCAGTCCGATCGACGGCTCGTCCAAAATATAGAGAACCCCCATCAACGAAGATCCAATCTGGGTTGCCAGCCGGATCCGCTGGCTTTCCCCTCCCGAAAGGGTGCTGGCCGCCCGAGAGAGGGTCAGATATTCCAGCCCGACGCTCTGCAAAAAGCCCAGCCGCTCCCGCACCTCTTTGAGGATCGCATCAGCGATCTGATGCTCCCGCTCGGTCAGTTGCAGCGAATTGAGGAAGGCCAGCTCCTCCGTAACCGGAAGGGCGGTCAGCTGGCTGATATTCAAGCCGCCCACCGTCACCGCGAGGGAAGCCGGCTTGAGCCGCTCCCCGTGGCAGGCGGGACAAAGCACCGAACTCATCCATCCGGCGATCTCCTCTTTCATCCACTGGCTGCCCGTCTCACGGAATCGCCGCTCCAGATTGTTGATAATCCCCTCAAAATCGGTATGGTAGGCCCCCTTGACGCTGTCGGTTTCCCGGCGCACCGTGATCTTCTCCCCATTATTGCCGTAAAGCAGGATCTGGCGCGCCGCTTTGGGCAGCTTCTCAAACGGCTCGTCGAGCGAAAAACCGTAGTGCTGCGCCAACCCCTCGTAATACATCTGGGCAATACCGCCCTCGGCATAGTACCAGCCGCTCGCCTTGATCGCCCCCTGCCGGATCGACAGCTTTTTGTTCGGCACGACCAGATCGGGATCGACCTTCATAAAGGTCCCCAGTCCGGTGCAGGTCTCACAGGCGCCATAGGGATTATTGAAGGAAAACATCCGCGGGGTGAGCTCTTCAATGGAAAAATCGTGATCCGGACAGGAATAGCTCTGGGAAAACAGCATCTCCTCCCCATCGATGACGTCGATCAGCACAAGAGAACCGGTCAGTGCAAGCGCCGTTTCAATCGAACCAGCCAGGCGGGAACGGATCGACGGAGAAACTATCAGGCGGTCCACCACCACCTCAATCGTATGCTTTTTGTTCTTCTCCAGCTTGATCGTCTCGGAAAGGTCATACAGGTTGCCGTCTACCCGGACCCGCACATAGCCCGACCTGCGGGCAGCATCAAATTCCTTCTGATGCTCCCCCTTGCGGCCGCGAACCACCGGTGCAAGCACCTGGATCTTTGTCCGTTCAGGCAATGCGAGAATCCTGTCGACCATTTGATCGACCGTCTGCTGCGAAATCTCCCGTCCGCACACCGGGCAATGCGGAATGCCGATCCGGGCATAGAGCAGACGCAAATAGTCGTAAATCTCGGTCACCGTTCCCACCGTCGAACGGGGGTTGTTGGAGGTCGACTTCTGATCGATCGAGATCGCCGGGGACAGGCCCTCGATGCTCTCGACATTCGGCTTTTCCATCTGTCCCAAAAACTGCCGGGCGTAGGAGGAAAGGCTCTCCACATAGCGCCGCTGCCCGTCGGCATACAGGGTATCGAAGGCCAGCGAGCTTTTTCCCGAGCCGGAAAGCCCTGTAAAGACCACCAGCTTGTCACGCGGGATGGTCAGGTCGATATTTTTCAGATTGTGTTCCTTTGCGCCTTTGATGACGATCTGATCCTTGGCCAATCTACTCTTCCTCCTGCCGCAACCGGCGGCACAGTTGATATTTGACAGGGCCGCAACCGACCCGGTTTATATCATACTATTTTTGTATGATATTTGCAAGCCTTTCCAATTCTCTACTGCAATGTATAGCTGCCAAAGCAAAGCCTTCCATCCGCCGCACGGCAAATGGTCACCGATGCGCGCGGCGCCTCCCCGGTCACATAGGCGGGAAGCTCCTGCTCCGAAACCGGATGTTCCATTCCCCATTCTCCGATACCTGCCGGCGTCTCAAACAGGTAGACAACCTCGGCGGTATAGCCGTCCGCCGTCTCCTCATAGGAAAGGACCAGCGGAATGGCGTTGTAGCCGCCTCCCATATGGGGCGGGGTAACAACCCCCTCCTCGGGAAAGTAGCGGTACCCGAATTCCTCTGCTGCATTCAGATCCAACAGGAATTCATCTCCCAGAAGAATCCGGGCCGTTTCCTGCAGATGCGCCTCCAGCCAGAACATCGTCTCCTGCATACCCAGCTTGGCCGAAACCGAATCGGCGATCGGAACCAATGCCGGTTGATAACCGGTCGCCCCTTCCTCAATGCTCATCGGGGAGGTGCTTCGGATACAGTGATAAGCCAGCCGTCCGGGGGGCAGCGCGAGCGGCGAGGAGGCATCCTCTTCGATCCGCCCTACCCGCGCCAGCAGCCGGGCGATTTCCATCGCGGTCTCATCCATTTGAACCCCGAACCGCTCCTCGAGCTGCTCTGCCGTCGGG
>CASEBP010000169.1 GCA_949285275.1 uncultured Oscillospiraceae bacterium
AAAAACACGATGGCCGACAAGACCAACGTCAAGGCTATCAAGCTGATGATCCCCTATAGATAAGCAACGAACGGTACGCAATTCGAAAACTAACCCAACGGAGGTATAAAATATGGCTCGTGTTAAGGGCGCTATGATGACCAGAAAGCGCAGAAAGAAAGTACTCAAGCTCGCCAAGGGCTACTTCGGTGCCAAGAGCAGACTCTTCCGGGTCGCCAAGGAAGCGGTGATGAAGTCCGGCCAGTATGCCTACATCGGCAGAAAGCAGAAGAAGAGAAACTTCCGCCAGCTGTGGATCACCCGAATCTCCGCCGGCTGCCGCGCCAACGGCGTCAACTACTCCACCTTCATGAACGGCCTGAAGAAGGCGGGCGTCGAGCTCAACCGCAAGATGCTCTCTGAGATCGCCATCGCCGATCCTGCGGCGTTCACCGCCCTGGTTGAGCGCGCAAAGGCCGCTCTCTAAATCGTCAGAAACGTCCGGCTGAACTTCAGACCGGACGTTTGTGCTAATCGGCGGCGGAGGGAGGCAAAGCGTTTGCGTCAGGTGACGTCCAAGGACAACCCGATAATCCGGGACTATCAGAAACTCGCCTCTTCCAGAAAGCACCGTGCCGAAGCCGGACGGTTTGTGCTGGAGGGGGTCCGGCTGGTTTGCGACGCCGCCCTGAGCGGCGCCCGTTTTTCGGCGCTGCTCGTCACCGGGGAGGGATGCGGCCGACTGGGCAGCCGGCTTGCCGCGCTTGAAGCGGCGGCGGCGGAAACGGTGCAGATCGACCACCGGCTCGCTGCGCTGCTGGCCCAAACCGAGACGGACCAGGGGGTCTTTGCTGTCTGTGAGGGGCGCCTCTGGCGGGACGAACCCCCCGCGCCCGGCGCGCTGCAGAAAGGCGCACTGCTGCTCTGCTCGCTGCAGGATCCGGGCAACGTCGGCACCATCATCCGCTCGGCCGACGCCTTTGGCCTCTCGGCGGTACTGCTTTCGGCCGATTGCCCCGATCCCGCTTCCCCCAAGGTGCTTCGCGCCTCGATGGGGGCGGCGCTGCGTCTGCCGCTCTTCCGCTGTCCCGATCCCGGGAAAACGGTGCAGGCGCTGCGCGGGCAGGGGATCCCGGTCTTTGCCGCCGCGCTGGGCTCCGGAAGCCTGCCGGCTGACGCCGTTTGTCTCGGCGGCGCAGTGGTCGCCATCGGCAATGAGGGAGCCGGGTTGCCCGAAACCTTCTGTGATTGCTGTGACCGGCGGATTATTCTGCCAATTGCTCCGCAGAGTGAGTCGCTCAACGCTGCAATGGCCGCGACCGTCTTCGCCTGGGAAATCTCCCGCGCGGCACGGGGAGGTGCCGTATGACCGAGCGCCACCGGAGGGATCACGCCGCCTGCTGGCTGCTGCTGCAGCAAACGTTCGGCACCGGGACCCGCCGCGCTCACCTTTTCTGCGAGCGATATGGCGGGGCGCAGCGGCTGCTTTCCCCCGACCGAGGCTGGCTGGATGATCCGTTTTTTTCCGAACAGGAGCGCCGGGCGCTGCGCTGCCCGGACCTGGCTGAGCAGGAGGCCGCGGTCGCTCAGGCTGAGAGGTTGGGGGCGGTGCTGCTGACCCCTGATTCCCCGGAATATCCGCAGAACCTGCGCCATATTCATGCGATGCCGCTGGTTCTCTGGGCCGAGGGAGAGCTGTCGCTGCTGCAGCGCCCGCTGGTCACGATGGTCGGCACCCGCAACCCCGATGCATACGGCCGCCGGGCCGCGAAAACACTAGCGGAGGAGCTGGCCTCGCTCGGTGCGGTGGTGGTCAGCGGATTGGCCGTCGGGATCGACGGGATCTGCCATGAGGCCGCCCTCGACGCCGGAGGTACCACCGCTGCAATCCTTGCTGCCGGGCTGGCGGTCGATTACCCGCGGGAGAACCGGGCGCTTCGCAGCCGGATCCGGCGCGACGGCCTGCTGCTGACCGAGTACAGCCCTGATGTGCCGCCGCTGTCCGGCAACTTTCCGGTCCGCAACCGCCTTCTCTCCGGCATCTCGGCGGGAACGGTGGCCGTCCAGACCAGAGCCGCCGGTGGCACTATGCTCACCGCCCGGCGCGCCATCGAACAGGGAAAACCCCTCTTTGCTGTGCCCGATGGCATCTTTTCCGCCTTTGACGGCGCTGGCCTGCTGCTTGGCAAGGGGGCAAAGCCTGCCCTCTCAGGCCGTCAGGTGCTCGCTGATTGCCTGCCTTCCGGTGAGATTCCGGTTGCGCTGTCTGCCCGGCCGGAGGCGGCGCCTTCGAAGCAGGCGGCCCATTCTCCGAAACAGGCGGCTTTTTCTCCGGAACAGGCGGCCCATTCTCCGGAACAGATGGCTCTTTCTCCGGAACAGGCGGCGGTGCTGGCTGCCCTGGCGGAAGGGCCGGAAACCGTCTCGCAGCTCTGCGAGCGGTGTGCGTTGCCGGCCGGCGTGGTTCTGGCTGCGCTGACCGCCCTCGAACTGCTCGGTTTGGCACGTCTTCTCCCCGGACGGATGGCCGAGGCTGTCCACCGGTTATGATATGAAAGTGGAACGGGTGAATTGCTTATGTCGAAATTAGTTATCGTGGAGTCCCCTGCCAAGGCGAAGACCATTCAGAAATACCTGGGAAAGGATTTTTCGGTCGTCGCCTCGATGGGACATGTCCGCGACCTGCCAAAATCCAAGTTCGGCGTCGATGTCGAGCATGGATTCTCCCCGCAGTATCAAGAAATCAAGGGCAAGGAGGAGCTGATTTCCTCGCTGAAGGCGGCGGCCAAAAAGGCTGATTCGGTCTACCTCGCCACCGACCCCGACCGAGAGGGGGAGGCTATCTCCTGGCATCTGGCCCAGATGCTGGGGCTTGATCTTCACCAGCCCAACCGGGTGACCTTCAACGAGATCACCAAAAGCGGTATCCGCAGCGGAATGGATGCCCCCCGTGAGATCGACCTTGATCTGGTCAACGCCCAGCAGACCCGCCGGATCCTCGACCGGATCGTCGGCTATAAGCTTTCGCCCTTCCTCTGGAAAAAGGTACGGCGCGGCCTTTCAGCGGGACGGGTACAGTCGGTGGCGGTTCGGCTGATCGTTGACCGCGAGGAGCAGATCAGAGCCTTCGTGGCGCAGGAGTACTGGACGGTCGATGCCAGCCTCCAGACCGGCTCCCCCAAGAAAGCCTTTGATGTGCGCCTCGCGCTCAAGGACGGCGAGAAGATCGAGCTGGCCAGCCGGGAGGAGGCTGACACGGTGCTTGCGGCGGTGCGCGGTGCCGAATGGACCGTCGCCAACGTCAAGAAAAGCATCCGCCGGCGCTCCCCGGCACCTCCCTTCATCACCTCGACGCTGCAGCAGGAAGCTTCCCGCAAGCTCGGGTTTCAGGCGCGGCGGACGATGAAGATCGCGCAGGAGCTGTATGAAGGCATCGAGCTGGAGGGACAGGGCGCCGTCGGTCTGATTACCTATATGAGAACCGATTCGCTGCGGATCTCCGACGAGGCTGCCGCCGAGGCACAGGAACTGATCCGCTCCCGCTATTCCAAGGACTATCTCCCGGCCTCCCGCCGGGTCTACAAGTCCCGCTCGGGCGCGCAGGACGCCCATGAAGCGATCCGCCCGACCATGCCCCGGCTGACCCCGGAGGAGGCAAAGGGAAGCCTTACCTCCGAGCAGTACAAGCTCTATAAGCTGATCTGGTCCCGCTTCATCGCCAGCCAGATGGCCAACGCCCTGCTTGATACGATGTCGGTCGACATCACGGCCGGGGCCTATACCTTCCGTGCCTCGGGCTATCATGTCAAATTCGATGGCTTTACCGTCCTGTATGAGGAGAGCCGGGACGACGAGGGGGAGAAATCCACTGCACTGCCGCCGCTCGAGGCGGGGCAGGTTCTCACACTGCTGCAGGTGGACGGCAACCAGCACTTTACCCAGCCGCCCGCCCGGTACACCGAAGCGTCGCTGATCAAGGCCCTCGAGGAGAACGGCATCGGCCGTCCGTCGACCTACGCGCCGACCATCTCGACTATCCTTGACCGCGGCTATGTCGAGCGCAACCAGAAGCAGCTGGTGCCCACCGCACTGGGTGAGACGGTTAACCGGCTGCTCAAAGAGCAGTTCAAGAAGATCGTTGATGTCAAGTTCACCGCCGGGATGGAGAGCGATCTCGACCGGGTCGAGGCGGGGGAGACCAACTGGGTCGATACCCTCAGCCGGTTCTACGGCGACTTCATGGATACCCTTGGCAAGGCGGAAAAGGAGATGGAAGGGGTCCGGGTCAAGGTGCCCGACGAGGAGACCGACATCGTCTGTGAACTGTGCGGGCGCAAGATGGTCATCAAATCGGGGCGGTTCGGCAAGTTTTTGGCCTGCCCGGGCTATCCCGAGTGCAAGAATACCAAGAAGATTGTCCAGGAGACGGGCGGTTTCTGTCCGGTCTGCGGCGGTAAGGTCGTCGCCAAGAAGTCCAAGCGGGGACGCGGCTTCTATGGGTGTGAGAACTATCCCAATTGCACCTTCGTCACCTGGGATAAGCCGCTGCCCGAACGCTGCCCCCAGTGCGGTTCCACCCTCTTTAAGAAGGCGGGACGGTACGGCGGGGTGCATTGCCTCAAGGAGGGCTGCGGCTATGAGCGGGCCGCCGACCCCAAGGAAAAGAAGGAAGACGAGGCATGAGGGCGACGGTCATCGGCGCGGGCCTCGCCGGCTGTGAGGCGGCCTGGGCGCTGGCCCGCCGGGGAATTGCAGTCACGCTGTGCGAGATGAAGCCGCAGCGCTATTCCCCCGCCCATCACAACCCCGGCTTTGCCGAGCTGGTCTGTTCAAATTCGCTGAAAGCGGACCGCCTCGGTTCGGCGGCGGGGCTGCTCAAAGCCGAGATGGAGGCGATGGGTTCGCTGATCGTCCGGGCCGCGCGGAAATGCGCCGTGGCGGCCGGCGGGGCGCTTGCGGTTGACCGGGAGGAGTTTTCCCGCCGGATCACCGGGGAGATCCTCGGTCATCCCAACATCGCCGTTTCCTACGGCGAATGCACGGCTTTGCCCGCCGAAGGCCCCGTCGTCGTTGCGACCGGGCCGCTGACCTCTGAGGCGCTCTGCGATGAGATTACCCGGCTGACTGGCGCCGAACGGCTGAGCTTTTATGACGCTGCCGCGCCGATCGTGACCTTTGAATCGGTGGATATGAGCCGGGCCTTCTTTGCCGCCCGCTACGGACGGGGGGAGGACGACTACATCAACTGCCCGATGAACCGGGAGGAGTATGAGCGGTTTTACGATGCGCTGGTCTCGGCCGAGCGGGCGCCGCTGCATACGTTCGACCGGATGACCGTTTATGAGGGCTGTATGCCGGTCGAGGTGCTGGCCTCGAGGGGCCGCGATTCGATCCGCTTCGGCCCCTTAAAGCCGGTGGGGCTGACCGACCCGGCCACCGGCCGCCGCCCGTGGGCGGTGGTTCAGCTGCGGAGGGAAAACCGCGAGGGGACGATGTATAACCTCGTCGGCTTCCAGACCAACCTGAAGTTCGGGGAACAGAAGCGGGTCTTTTCGATGATCCCGGGGCTGGAGCGGGCCGAGTTTGTCCGCTATGGGGTCATGCACCGCAACACCTTTCTCGATTCCCCCCGGCTGCTCGACGGCCGGATGCGGCTGAAAAGCCAGCCGCGGATCCGCTTCGCCGGACAGATCACCGGGGTGGAGGGGTATATCGAATCGGCGATGAGCGGCATCTTTGCCGGGCTGGATCTCGCGCGTGAGCTGCACGGGGAGCCGCCGCTGTCCCTGCCGCCGGTCACGATGAGCGGCGCGCTGCTGCGGTATGTCAGCGACCCGAATATCCGGGATTTTCAGCCGATGGGCTGCAATATGGGGCTGCTGCCTCCGCTGGAGGAGACAGTAAGGGACAAACAGGCACGGTATCTGGCGCTTGCCCGGCGCTCGCTTGCCGCGCTGGAGCAGGCCGTTGCGGCCGAAGAATGTTCATCCGGGAGGGAAACGGTATGAAGATTGTCATTGATGCGATGGGCGGAGATCTTGCCCCGCTCGAACCGCTGCGCGGCGCCGCCGAGGCCGCGGCCGAGCTGGGAGTCGGCATGATCGTCACCGGGGATGAGGCGCAGTTGCGCGCCTGCGCCCAGGAACACGGGATTTCGCTCGACGGCATCACGCTGGTCGACGCGCCGAAGGTTATCCCGATTGAGGCGGAACCGACCAGCCTGCTCAAACAGTACGCCGACTGCTCGATGGCGGTCGGGATGGACCTCGTCGCCCGGGGTGAGGCCGACGCCATCGTCTCGGCCGGATCGACCGGTGCGCTGCTGGTTGGGGCGACCTTCCTGGTCAAACGGATCAAAGGGGTCAAGCGCCCCGCCATCGGGACGATGATCCCGGCGCAGGGGGGACGGTTTTACCTGCTGTGCGACGCGGGCGCCAACCACGACTGCCGCCCCGAGATGCTCACCCAGTTCGCGGTGATGGGCTCGGCCTATTATGAAAAGATCATCGGGGTCGAACAGCCCCGGGTCGGCCTGATCAACATCGGCACCGAGGATACCAAGGGAACCGAGCTGCAGGTGGCTGCCCTGCCGCTGCTGCGGGCAATGCCCGGCATTCACTTCGTCGGCAACGTCGAGGCCCGGGAATTGCCGCTCGGCGGCTGCGACGTCGCCGTCTGCGACGGCTTCACCGGCAACGTTGTCCTCAAGCTGACCGAAGGAATGGGCAAGTTCCTCGGCGGCGCCGTGCGCGACGTGCTGTTCTCCAACCTGCGTACCAAGCTCGGCGCGCTGCTTATTGCCAAAGAGTTTTCTTCCTTCAGGAAGACCCTCGACTATAAGGAAACCGGCGGCGCCCCCATCCTCGGAGTTGCCCGTCCGGTCATCAAAGCCCACGGCAGTTCCGATGCCCGCGCCTTTAAAAATGCGATCCGTCAGGCTAAATCCTGCGTCGAGCGGGATATCTGCGGCGCGATCGCCGAAGGGGTGGCACGACAGAAGGCCGCCGCACAGGAGAATGCATGATGGAAGCACTCGAACAACGAATCGGCTACCGGTTTCATGACCGCGAGCTGCTGGAGACGGCGCTGACCCACTCCTCCTATGCCAATGAGGCAAAAAACGCCGGTCCCAACAACGAACGGCTGGAGTTCTTGGGCGATGCGGTGCTGTCGGTCGTGGTGGCCGACTATATCTTCCGCCACCGCAAGGTGCCGGAAGGGGAGCTGACCAAGATCCGGGCGTCGCTTGTCTGTGAGTCGGCACTGGCGGCCTTCGCCCGGCAGATCCGGCTGGGTGAGGCGCTGCGGCTCGGCCGCGGCGAGGATCTCAACGGCGGACGGGATCGCCCGTCTATCATCTCCGATGCCTTTGAGGCACTGCTTGCCGCGATCTATCTCGACGGCGG
>CASEBP010000170.1 GCA_949285275.1 uncultured Oscillospiraceae bacterium
GGTAATCTTCAGCTTCCCCGCCCACTCCTCGGCGGTCATCGGCTCCCGGCATTCGCTGAGGACCCGGTGGATCCGCTCCAGCGTTGCCGCGCTGATTCCCAGCCGCTTGGAGAAAAAAGCGGCGGTCCGCTGCCCCGGGCTGTCGGGACCATCCGGCAGCGGAGCCGCAGCACCGGATCCGTCCTCCATCAGATAGGAGGCGCCCGCCGGATTCGGTACCGCCTGGCGCAGCGCCAGAAGCGATCGGGCCTTCGCCTCCAGCACGGTATGCCCCGATCCGATCCCCAGCCAGACTCTGGCGGTCCCGCTCCCGGCGCCGAACCGAAGCAGCTTCCAATACTCCCCGCCCCGCAGAAAGACCTCCTGCATCCGTTCCCGGGCCGTCACGATCAGGCAGCAATCCTCCCCGTCCGGGAAGACCGCCCCTTCCATCCGCTGCGCCGCCTCCCAGACCCGCTCCCGAAATTCGTTGTGCCGGCGCAGCTTCTGCCACTCGCGCAGCGGCGGATCCGTTTCCCCGCTGTCAAAATCAAACCGCGCGGCAATCACCGCCATCGCGCCCCGGTCCTGCCGGGACGAGATATCCAGAATCTGCAGATGCTGGATCTGTTCGAGGATTACCTCCCGCGCAGGATAGATCCGCACGCAGGGTATTCCCTCCTCGCGCAGCGGCGGCATAATGTGCTCCATCCCGGTCAGGCAGACCGATACTGCCTGTTCCCGGTAGCAGCGCCGGTGAAACTCGCGCAGCCGCTGTTCAAAGCCCGGCTCCTCAAAGTGATAGGGGGCGCAGAGAATCCGTTCGGGGCGGATCCCCACACTCTTCAGCACCTGCTCCAGCAGGGCCGGGTCGTAACAGTCGGCGCTGATCGCCCTGAGATCGCTGTGGAAAACCGCCATTCCCTCAAGCAGCGCCCGGAACGCCGACGTCCGGCTGTGGGGCAGATAGGCCCAGGAAACCGACGGCGTCACCCGCCGCTTCGCATAGGCATAGTTGACATAGCCGGTAAACAAAATGGCGTCGACCGCCCGTTGCGTCTGAAAATCCTGCGCCAGGTCGGCCGCCTGTTCAAAGAACGCCGAGCGCCGGTACAGAAAATCCAGATCCGGAAAATCCTCCTCCGCCACCTGGCGGACTGCCTCCAGCGTCGACGACGGCCCAATAACCCCGATTCTCACGCCAAACCCTCCCCCGCGATTTTAAGACACAAAAAGTAATTTCAGACACTATTTTACCCCTATTAAAGACGCACTGCAAGTGATATCGTAGGATTGAAATCCAGTGTTGCACTGTACGGGAGGGATTTTGATGCAACAGAATCAGATGTACCAGGAACTGATCGAGCTGCTGACCACCGACGCCGCTTCGGGAAAGGAAGCGGCCGTCGCAGACAAGCTTGTGGACAAGCTGCGGTCCCTGGGGCTTCAGGTTACCCGGGACTGCGCCGGGGAAGGCTTCGGCGGCGAATGCGGCAACGTTATCGGCGTGCTGGAGGGACAGCTTGACGACGCGCTGCTGCTCAGCGCCCATATGGACCGGGTGCCCAACGGGCTGGGGATCCGGCCGGTCGAAACCGATGGCATTCTGCATTCCTCCGGCGATACCATCCTGGCGGCCGATGACATCGCCGGCGTCTGTGCGATTCTCGACGGGCTGCGCCGGGTGATCGCCTCCGGCAAGCCGCTGCCCCGGATCGAGGTGCTGTTCTCGGTGGGCGAGGAGATCGGACTGCAGGGCGCCAAAGGCGCCGATCTGTCGGCCTTCCGCGCAAAAAACGGGTTCGTATTTGATTCGCCCGGCCGCATCGGCCGTTTTGTCAATGCCGCGCCGGGAATCTGCCATCTGAACGTCGAGATTACCGGCCGTTCCGCCCATGCGGGCAATGAGCCGGAAAAGGGCATCAACGCCGCCAAAGTGATGTGCGATATCCTGTCCACCCTGCGGCAGGGGCGGCTCGACGAACAGTCCACCGCCAATTTCCCCATTCTTTCCACCCAGACCACCGCCCGCAACGTCGTCTGCGACTCGGCCAGCTTCCGCGGGGAAGCCCGCAGCCGTGATGCCGCCCTTCTCGACGCCTATCTGACCTATTTTGAGGAGCACTGCCGCAAAACGGCACAGGCGGCGGGCGCCGGCATCCATATTACGGTGCAGAAGAACTATCCCCCCTTCCGGATTGCACCGGAATCGCGGGTCCTGACCACCGCCCGGGCTGCCTGTGAGGCGCTGGGGCTTCCCTTCCGGGTCGAGGCCGGCGGCGGCGGTATGGACGCCAACGTCTTCAACGGAAACGGCATGTCCACCGTCGGCGTCGCCACCGGCTACAGCAAAAACCACACCAAAGAGGAGCAGCTGGTCCTCGAGGATTTCCTGCGCTCCGGCGCCCTGTGTGCCGCTCTGATCGAACATTACGCCGGCGGCGCTGCCCGATAAGCGGCGCCGCCCCATCAAACAGGAAGGCGGAACCGCTATGCTGATCTTGATTCTTCTCAAACAGATTGCCATTATGGCGCTGCTGATCGCGATCGGGCTTTTTCTCTGCCGCAGAGGCTTCCTCACCGAGCAGGGTTCCAAGGATCTGGGCGCCATCCTGCTGCGGGTCGTAATCCCCTGCGTCATTGTCAAGTCCTACATCACCGAATTCTCGCCCCAGCGCCTGGCCGATCTGGGACTCTCCATTTTTCTCGCGCTGACCGGCTTTGTCATCGCGATGCTTCTGGCCTATCTGGTCTTCGGCAAGCGCCGCCGGATCGAAAACTTTGCCGCCGCCTTCTGCAATGCCGGCTTTATCGGAATCCCGCTGGCGCAGGCGATGATCGGTGAGGAAGGGGTCTTCTATGTCGCCGCCTCGGTCGCCCTGCTCAACCTCTTCCAGTGGACCTATGGGGTCTATATCATGACCGACCGGCGGGACGCCATCCGGCTGGGTACCATCGCCCGCAATCCGGTGGTTATCGCCATCGTGGTCGGTATTCTGCTCTTCGTCCTGCAGATCCCCGTCCCCGATATCCTGACCAGCACGCTGGGCTATATCGCCAATATGAATACCCCGGTGGCTATGATCCTGATGGGGACCTATCTTGCCAAGCTCTCCCTTCCCCAGCTGCTCGACCCGAGGGCCTATCTCTGTGTGCTGATGCGCCTGCTGCTGATCCCGGCGGCGGTCCTGCTGGTCTTTTCCCTGCTGCCGGTGCAGAATGAAAAGGTATTGCTCGCCACCTTTCTGGCCGCCGTCACGCCGGTAGGCGCCAACATCTGCGTCTTCGCCCAGCAGTATGACTGCGATTACACCTTCAGCGTCGTAACCGTCTGCCTGAGCACCCTGCTTTCCATCGCTACCATCCCCGCGATGATCTCGCTGGCGCAGCTGCTCGTTTGAGGGGACCGCCATCCGGAGGGAGCCCGGCAGCACGCGGGAAAAACACGGCGCGGAAGGAACCCCCCATTCAAAACAGGCACAGGTCATCAAATTGTGACCTGTGCCTGTTTCGTTTCTTATTCTGACGTTATCCCGTCTTCGTTCTCTGCACCCGCCGCAGCCGTCACGCCGGGCATTTTTCTGCACGCCGCAACTTTCTGCGGCGCCCCTCAGTTCTTGACGTTTTTGGGGGCGCCGTCGAGCAGCGCGCGCAGATTTTCGGCGCTGCGGTTGACCAGGTTCTGCCGGGTCTCAAA
>CASEBP010000171.1 GCA_949285275.1 uncultured Oscillospiraceae bacterium
TAGAGATCCTGGCTATAGCGGGTGGTGTCCTGAGCGACGACATTGAGTTCCACCACGCCGCGGTCGGCGAGACGGCGAGCTTCCTCCACCGCCTTTTCGATGGGCATACTGCGAAAATGTCCCCGGATATCGGGAATAGCACAGAAGGCGCAGCGGTTGTCGCAGCCCTCCGCTACCTTAAGATAGGCAAAATAGGGCTCGTTGGCGAGAATCCGTTCCCCCACAAGCGGCATGTCGGATTTTTTTCTAAAGGAGATCACCCGTTCTCCCTGCTCCAGCGCGCGCCGCAGCGAATCGGCAATATCAGCGATCGATCCCATGCCGAGAATGACATCGGCCTCCGGCACTTCGTCGGCAAATTCATTCTGATACCGTTCCGCCAGGCACCCGGTGACAGCCAGCACCTTAAGCCGGCCTTTCTTCTGTTGGGCCGCTTCAAAGATACTTTCGATCGATTCCCGTTTGGCGTCTTCGATGAAGCCGCAGGTATTGACAATGATGGCGTCGCATTCGGCCGGATCGGAGCAGATGGTAAAGCCGTTATCGCTGAGAATCGAGAGCATCCGTTCCGCGTCCACCTGATTTTTGGAGCAGCCGAGTGAGATCATTCCAACCCGATGATTCATAGCATATCCTCTGTTTCTGAATATTCCCCGCAGGGTGTGCCATGCAGAACGCTTCGCACGATGGCGGCGGGGTAGCCATATCGTTCAAGCAGCGCCGCGGCACGGCGCTGTTCTGCGGGAGTTTGGGGTATTCCAAACCGAGCGGCGACCAGTTGAGCGGCGCGTTCCTCCAGGTTGTCGAGATCCAGCGCATCGATGGCCTCCTCGCAGAGGGAGGAAGGAATTCCGCGCCGGGTCAGCTCGAGCCGGATTCTGCGTGGAGCGAAGCGCCGGTTTTCAAACAGCTCCTGTGCGAATCGCTTCGCATAGTCCGCGTCGTCGAGCAGGCCCAGCTCCTCCATCCGCTGCACCGCCTGTTCAGCGGATTCCTGGTCGGTTTTGGCTGCGAGGCGCCGGGTCAGCTGCCAGGTGGTGTAGCTCTGAGCGGAGAGCATCCGCAGCGCACGCTGTTTTGCTTCCCAGGTGCGGTTTTCCCGCAGCAGGCGGTTGAGCTGTTCCGGTTCGGTTTCGCACCCTTCATACAGCCCGGAATCAATCCATGCCTGCGGCGAGACCGAAGCGAGGTATTCTCCATCGATCTCCACCGCGATCCGGCCTCGTTTGGTCTGCCGGGCGCCGGTGACGGTCATTCGGCGTCGGGCGCCGCAGCGGGCGCAACCTCAACGTCGACATTGGCCGAGGCAACCGGGCGCAGGACGGGCGGCTTGGCCTTTTTATCGGTGGGAAGCTGATCCAGATTGGCGCGCACCTGTTCGGTGAGGCTCTCCAGCAGCTCGGGATTGTTGTGCAGGTAGTCCTTGACATTGTCCCGGCCCTGTCCGAGGCGGGTGTCGTTCATCGTAAACCAGGAGCCGCTCTTCTGGATGATTCCGAGCCGGACCGCCAGATCCAGGATTTCCCCTTCCTTGGAGATGCCCCGCCCGTACATGATATCGAATTCCGCCTCCTTGAAGGGAGGAGCTACCTTGTTTTTTACCACCTTGACGCGGGTGCGGTTTCCGATGACCTCGCCGCCCTGCTTAATCTGTTCGGTCCGGCGTACGTCAAGACGAACGGAGGAATAGAACTTCAACGCACGGCCGCCGGGGGTTGTCTCGGGATTGCCGTACATGACTCCGATTTTTTCCCGCAGCTGGTTGATAAAGATGGCAACACAATTGGATTTGGAGATGGCGCCGGTCAGTTTTCTCAGCGCCTGGCTCATCAGACGGGCCTGCAGTCCGACGTGGGAATCTCCCATCTCGCCGTCGATTTCCGCCTTGGTGACCATTGCGGCTACCGAGTCGATGACCACTACGTCGATCGCACCGGATCGGACCAGTGCTTCGCAGATTTCCAGTGCCTGTTCACCGGTATCGGGCTGAGAAACCAGCAGCGAATCGATGTCCACTCCCAGCGCCTGGGCATAGACCGGATCGAGGGCATGCTCGACGTCAATGAAAACCGCTTCTCCGCCGCGTTTTTGCGCTTCGGCGATGATGTGAAGCGCCACCGTAGTCTTACCGGACGACTCCGGTCCGAAGATTTCAATAATTCTTCCCTTGGGAACGCCGCCGATTCCCAGTGCATGATCAAGCAGCAGCGAGCCGGTGGGAATCGCTTCGACATTCAGCGAGCTGTTTTGACCGAGCTTCATCACGGCGCCCTTTCCGAACTGGCGTTCGATCTGGAGCAGTGCGGTCTCCAATGCCTTTTGTTTTTCGTCAGCCATCCTGTAAATCCTCCATCCGTTTGGTTGCAGCGGTATAAAATCCGAAAGTTTTGTAAAAAAATGCACGCCGTACTTGTGTCCTGATCTCCTTTTGGCTATCATGACGTTACGGGACGGTGCAAGGGAACCGTTCCAGAAGTATTATACCGTATCGGTATGGGAAAAGCAACCGTTTTCCAAGAAAAACAGAACTAATGTTCTTGTTATTTTTTTCTGAACCGGCATAGAAATTTCATCCGGGAAGCACTATATGAGTACCGAATGATAGGATGACCGTGAGAGGACAGCCATGAAACAACACAAATGGTATGGATATCCGGCAGCTGTACTGCTGCCGTTGCTGCTGCTTGCCCCGGTCTTCTGGCTGAGCGGGCTTTATCCGTTGGGGGAGCAGACCCTGGTCTGGTGTGACATGCGCCAGCAGGTGGTTCCGCTGCTGATGCAGCTGAAGGATCTGTTGGAGGGAGAGGTCAGCCCGTTTTACAGCCTGCGGACCGCCGGTGGAATGAACCTGTGGGGTGCCCTGTTCTTTTTTGTATCCAGTCCGGTGTCGCTGCTGGTGCTGCTGTGGGAAAAGGCAGATTTTTTCCAACTGGCCAA
>CASEBP010000172.1 GCA_949285275.1 uncultured Oscillospiraceae bacterium
ATGCTCGGCTCGTTCCAGTCGAGGCACTGCCAGTCGAGCCGGCCACAGCCCTCTTCGCAGGCGCGGCGGGCCAGTTCGCGCAGAAGGCCCCGGCCGCAGCCGCAGCCGCGCGCCTCGGGCAGGACGAAGAGATCCTCGAGATAGATCCCCGCCCGCCCCAAAAAGGTGGAAAAGTTATAGAAGTAAAGCGCCATTCCCACCTCACGGCCGTCGAGCAGCGCAAAGAGCACCTGGGCCTTCTTTTTTTCAAAGATCCACTCACGCAGCAGCGCTCCGGTCGCGACGACCTGGTCGGACATCCGCTCGTAGTCGGCAAGCCGTTGGATAAAACCGAGCATTCGCTCCTCATCGCCGGGCTGTGCCTGGCGGAAGGAAAGAACCGGATAGGGCAGCAGGCCGTCGATCCCGGCCAGCAGCTGGCGAAGCGCCTTGCCCCGGTGGCTGATTCGGTCTTTCTCCGCGTCCGGCAACTCGGCAAAGCTGTGCCCCCCGACATAGAAGATGGGGTCATACCCGAAGCCGCGCTCTCCGCGGGGCGCATCACCGATCCTTCCCTCGCAGCTCGCTTCAAAGACGTGCTCCCCCTGTGCGGTGACCAGCGCGATGGCACAGACAAACCGGGCGGTCCGCCGGTCATCAGGCGCCCCCTCAAGCCGGTGCAGAATCGAAGCATTTTTCTCGGTATAAGGGGTATCCTCCCCGAGGTAGCGCGCCGAATGGACCCCCGGCTCGCCGCCCAGCAGATCGACGCACAGTCCCGAGTCGTCGGCCAGCGCCGGCAGCCCGGTCGCCTCGAAGACGGCGCGGGCCTTGATCAGGGCATTCTCGGCGAAGGTTTCCCCATTCTCCTCGACCGACTCAAGCAGCCCGGGAATACCGGGCAGTGCCGCGCGGATGCCGAGCGGTTCGAGCATCCGGGCAAACTCCCGCAGCTTTCCCTCGTTGTGGGTAGCAATCAACAGCTTACGGCTCATGCTTCTTCCTCCCCAAACAGGGCGGCGGCGAACTCGGCCGGATCGAACGGATAGAGATCGTCCGCCCCCTCTCCGACCCCGACATACCGCACCGGAATACCGGCCTCGCAGGCAATGGCGATAACCACGCCGCCCTTGGCGGTGCCGTCGAGCTTGGTCAGCACCACGCCATTGACGCCGGCCGCCTCCCGGAACTGCCGCGCCTGTGCCAAAGCGTTCTGGCCGGTGGTGGCGTCGACGACGAGCAGTACCTCGGGGACGCAGCCGGGGATCTCCTTGGCGATGACCCGGCGGATCTTGGCCAGCTCATCCATCAGGTTCTTCTTGTTGTGCAGCCGCCCGGCGGTATCGCAGAGGATGACGTCGACACCGCGGGCGAGCCCCGCGTCGAGGGCGTCGTGGACGACGGCGGCGGGATCCGATCCCTGCGAATGGGCGACAACCTGCGCGCCGGTGCGCTTGCCCCAGATGGACAGCTGTTCAATCGCCGCCGCCCGGAAGGTATCGGCCGCAGCAAGCAGCACCGTCTTTCCCTCGGCGCCAAAGCGGGCGGCGAGCTTTCCGATCGTGGTGGTTTTGCCCACCCCGTTGACCCCGATCATCAGGATAACCCGGGGATGCTCGGTAGGCGTCTCCGCATTCTGTGCGGGGGCGGCAAGCAGCTCACGAACCACCTCCTGAATGACCGGGCGAAGCTGTGCCGCCTCGGTCAGTCTTTCCTTTTTGGCGCGCTCGCGCAGTGCCGCGACGATCTGCCCGGCAGTCTGTACTCCGACATCTGCAAGGATCAGCTGCTCTTCCAGCTCGTCAAAATATTCGTCGTCGATCGCGGCGGAGAAGGAAATCTTGCGAAGCCCCGCGCCAATCGCAGAAAAAAGGCCCATACCCGTTCTCTCCTTTCGTTACTGTACCCCCAGCTTCTTTTCGATCTCCGAAACCTGCAGCTGCAGCAGCCGGGAGACCCCCTCCTCCTGCATCGTCACCCCGTAGAGAACGTCGGCCTCTTCCATCGTGCCGCGCCGGTGGGTAATCGCGATGAACTGGGTTTTTTCGGTGAGGGTGTGAAGATAGGCGGCAAACCGTGCGACGTTGACGTCGTCGAGCGCCGCTTCGATCTCGTCCATCAGGCAGAAGGGCGACGGATTGACCTTGAGAATCGCGAAAAAGATCGCAATCGCCACAAATGCCTGCTCTCCGCCCGAGAGGGCAGCGAGGTTTTTAATGAGCTTGCCGGGCGGATGTACGGTGATCTCGATGCCGCTTTCCAGCAAATCGTTGGGATCGGTCAGCGAGAGGGAAGCGCTGCCCCCCTCGAAGAGCTCGGTGAAGATACTGCCGAAATGGCGGTTGATCTGCGAAAACTTCTGGGAGAAGATCTCCTGCATCTGGCCGGTCAACTCGCCGATCAGACGGGTCAGCTCGGCTTTGGAGCGCTCGACGTCGGACAATTGAGCCGACAGCCCCTCATAGCGCTCCGACACCTCCCGGAACTCTTCGATCGCGTC
>CASEBP010000173.1 GCA_949285275.1 uncultured Oscillospiraceae bacterium
CCGCGTCCGGATCGGGGAGACCGCCCTGCCCGGCGTCATCGGCGCCAAGGCCTGGCATCACCTCAGCGGCGCCGAGCGGGACGCCGCCGTCAAAAGCGATGGCCTCTTCATTGACATCGGCGCTTCCTCCCGGGAGGAGGCTGCCGCCGTCGTCTCCCCCGGTGACGCTGCCACCTTCGATGAACCGTTTGCAGAGTTCGGGGAAGGAATGCTGCTTTCCCGTGCGCTGGACAACCGGATCGGCTGTGCGCTGCTGATTCGGCTGCTGCTCTCCGACTGTCCCTGGGAGCTGACCGGCGTCTTTACCACCGGCGAGGAAGCCGGCCTCTGGGGCGCTCAGACAGCGGCCTTCTCAATCAATCCTGATATCGCAGTGGTCCTGGAGACTACCACTGCCGGCGACGTCGACGGGGTCAGTGAGGACAAAACCGTCTGTTCGGTGGGCCGCGGCCCGGTCGTCTCCTTTGCCGACCGGGGAACCCTCTACGACCGCGCTCTCTTCTCCCTCGCCTTTGAAACGGCTGGACGGCTTTCCATCCCGGTTCAGACCAAGGAGGGGCTTTACGGCGCCAACGAGGGACGGGCCGTTTCCCGCGCCGCCTCGGGCGCACAGACCCTGGCTGTGTCGGTCCCCTGCCGCTATCTGCACAGCGGCTCCTGTGTCGCGGCACTGCGCGACATCGAGGCGGACGAACGGCTGATCCACGCTCTGATCGAGCCGCTGGCCGCCCTGTGATCCGCCTGATCGACGCCGGTGCGCTCCCGCCGGCCCCTGAACCGCTGATCGGCTGCCGGATCGAAACGCTCGCCGCCTGCTATGGCGACCGGAGGGACTCGTCCGGACCGGATTTCTACCAAAGCGGGGAGGGCGGGCTGCTCTGCCGTTTCGGTGATACGCTGCTGCTGTCCGGCCGGTGCGCCGTGCGGGAACTGCAGCCCTTCGCCCGAATGCTGGGAATCCGCCGGATCGAGGCCCGGGGAACCCTGCTGTCTTCGCTGCGCGGCACCCGCCGGCACCATACGGTGCTGGCCGCTGTACCTGACCAGACCGAAAATCTTCCACCACCCGCCGCTGCCCCCGAGGCGATGCGGCGGGTCTTTTCCCTGCTCTGTGAAAGCGACCCTGCCTTTGCCACCGAAGCAACGTACCTTCTGTGGCTCTCGGATCTCACCCGCCGGAAAAACTGCGGCCGTGCACAGGTCTACCTGCTTGATGACGACGCCACCGCCTGTCTGAGCGCCGTCTCGCCGCGGTATGCCTACCTCTCGATGGTGGCTGTCGCCCCCGGTGCGCGGAGGGCCGGGCTGGGCAGCCGGCTGCTTCGCGCCGTCCTGGCCGACTGTGCCGCCCGCTCGCTGATCGTCCTGACCGCAGCGCAGGATGATGCGCTGCTGCCCTTCTACCGCAGCGCGGGATTTGATGTCCAGCCCGACCCGCTCGTTTCCCTCACCCTTTTCCCATCCCATCACCACAAGGAGTCTGACCGATGATTGATTTTCCCTTTTCCATCCATCCCACTGTCGCCGGCTTTGCCGGGCGCGCCGAGGAAAAGGCCGCATCCGCCTTTGCCCGCATCGAAGCGCTCGAACAGCACAACGGCATGAAGGTCCTCAAGGCCTTTCTTGACCACGGCGTCTCGACCGCCCACCTGAGCGGCTCAACCGGCTACGGCTACGGTGACATCGGGCGCGATACCCTCGATGCTGTTTTTGCATCGGCGCTCGGCGCCGAGGATGCACTGGTGCGCCACAGCTTTGTCTCCGGTACCCATACCCTGACCGTCGGGCTCTTCGGGCTGCTGCGGCCGGGCGATGTCCTGCTCTCACTGACGGGAAGCCCCTATGACACCCTCGAGGAGGTCATCGGCCTGCGCGGACAGGGCCGTTCGGAAGGCTCACTCGCTGACTGGGGGGTCTCTTACCGCCAGATCGAGCTGCGCGACGGGTCCATTGACCTTGCGGCTGCCGCCGAAGCGGCCAAAGGTGCCACCGTCGCCTACATCCAGCGCTCCCGCGGATACAGCCTGCGCCCGTCGCTGTCGGTCGCCGAAATTGCCGAGGCGGTCCGGGCGGTCAAGGCTGCCAATCCGTCCATCCTCGTCATGGTCGACAACTGCTATGGCGAGTTCACCGAGGCCACGGAACCGACCGCGGCTGGCGCCGACCTGATCGCCGGCTCGCTGATTAAAAATCCCGGCGGTGGTATCGCCCGCACCGGCGGCTACCTTGCGGGGCGCCGGGACCTGATCGAACGCTGTTCCTACCGTTTGACCACCCCCGGAAGCGGTCGTGAGGTGGGGTGTTCGCTCGACGAACTGCGTAATCTCTACCTCGGGCTCTTTCTCGCGCCCTCTACCGTCGCTTCCGCTCTCAAAACCGCCGTCTTTGCCGCCGCGCTGTTTGAAGAGATGGGCTTTGAAACCTTCCCGAAGACCGATGAGCCCCGCTACGACATCATCCAGGCGATCGCACTGCGCTCCCCTGAGGCGCTCATCGCGTTCTGCGGCGGCATCCAGGCCGGTTCCCCCGTCGACTCAACCGCCGCCCCCGAACCGTGGGATATGCCCGGCTATGAGAGCCAGGTCATCATGGCGGCTGGAACCTTTACGCTGGGCGCCTCAATCGAGCTGTCGGCCGATGGTCCCATGCGGGAACCCTATGCCGTCTGGCTGCAGGGCGGTCTGACCTATCCCACCGGAAAGGCCGGCGTTCTGTTTGCCGCCGACCGGCTGTGGCGCCGGCTTCATCCCACCGTTTGACAAGCGCATCCCCTCATGCTAGAATGAGGACGCCGGTCCCTCCCCGGTCCGGCCTCTTGCGGGAGTGGCGGAATGGCAGACGCGCTGGTCTTAGGAACCAGTTCCTTTGGAGTGTGGGTTCGACCCCCATCTCCCGCACCACCA
>CASEBP010000174.1 GCA_949285275.1 uncultured Oscillospiraceae bacterium
CTTGGCATGCAGCCCATGCAGCAGCACATCGACTGCGAACTGTTCGGGAGTTAGCCCCATAAAATTCGAAAAATGGGGAATCAGCAGCCAGTCGACCCCCATCTCTTCCAGGGTCTGCTTCTTGAGGGTGATGCTTTGCAGCAGCTTGGCCCCTTTTTTGGCGGCCGGTGCGCTGCCGTTCATCGCGAAGGAAAAAACACAGCATTCCAGGCCATTTTTCTGTTCGGCAAGGGCGGATTCAATGACCGCCCGGTGTCCGAGATGAACCCCGTCAAAGAATCCGACCGCTACGGCAGTTGGATGTCGGGTTTCAATGGAAAGCGTTGTTGCAGTTTTCATGTGGGATATGGTCACCTTTCCGGTCAAACAATAGCGGCTCCGGCGGGCATGTCCGCCCGCAAGGGGCCGGTCAGAATCGTTTGAGCTTCATTCCGTCGGCCTGTTTCTCGACCGTACCCAGGCCGAGAAATCGGTCCTTGTGCCAGACGGCATACCGTCCCGGAGCGGGATTTCCGAGTTTGGAAAGACGCAGCGCCACCCCGTTTTCCAACATCCGGGCCTGCCATTCTCCGACGGAGAAGCGGGGCAGGGAGGAGAATGCAGCGCTGGGAGGAAGCAGGCGGTCAAGCAGCGTCCCTTCATCGGTCAAACGCTGGGCCTCCTCGAGGGTGATGCACTGTCCGATCGCAAATCCGCTCGAAGCGGTCCGGCGCAGGGAAAAGAGCGCCGCACCACAGCCAAGCGCTGTACCAATATCGTGAAACAATGTGCGGACATAGCTGCCCTTCGAACAGGTGACCTCCAGCAGCGCGCGGCGTTGTTCCTCATCGTAGGCAAGCAGGGTGAGTGAATGGATCGTCACCGTACGGCTCGGGCGCTCGACCTCCAGCCCCTGGCGGGCAAGATCATATAGCCGCTTGCCGCCAACCGATACGGCGGAATACATCGGGGGGATTTGTTGAATCTCCCCACAAAAGGAGGGCAGGACCTGGCATAACGCCGATTCGGGGAGCGGGGCGTCGCTCTGTGAGAGGACCTGCCCGGTGAGATCCTGGGTGTCGGTCGTGATGCCGAATGCCACGCCGGCCTGATAGGTTTTTTCCTCGCAGGGCATACAGTCACAGAGACGGGTTGCGCTGCCGAAGAGGCAGGGAAGCACACCGGTTGCCATCGGATCGAGGGTGCCAGCATGGCCGATCCGCTTCTGGCGGGTCATACCGCGCAGTTTGGCAATGACATCGAAGGAGGTGAAGCCCTGTGGTTTGTCAAGCAACAGAATTCCGTCTGCCATCTCAGCCGAGCGCCTCCACGCAGGCTTCAGCCAGCAGGGCTTCCGCTTCGGCGAGCGGACGGCGGATGCGGCAGCCTGCAGCGCGGACATGGCCTCCGCCCTCAAACTTCCGGCAGACCGCCGATACATCGGCACGGTCGTTGGAACGCATCGACACCCGGATGGAGCCATCCTCCCGCTCCTTGAGGGTGACCCCGATGTCCACCCCCTGAATGGTCAGCGGTTTGGAAGCAAGTCCCTCCAGCTCCGATTCGTCGATGCCGGTGCGCTGCACCATGTCGAGAGTGACCGAAATGACCGCGATGCGTCCGCCGGCGTAGTAATGGACATGGGAGAGCGCCTCCGCCTCAACAGCGATTCGTCCGCGGGATTTGGATTCAAAGAGCTGTACCCGGATTGTCTCGGTGTCGGCGCCGAGCTCCATCAGATCGGCGGCATAGCGCAGCGTCTGGGTGGTGGTATTGGCATAGCGAAAGCCACCGGTGTCGGAGGAGAGGGCGGTGAACAGGGCGGTTGCCGCAAAACGGGAGGGGGTAAGCCCCATCGCGCGGATCACCTCAAAGACCGCTTCCCCGGCAGCCGCATAATCACATAAAAAGGTCTCCTGTGCAAAGAGCGGATTGGTGGGATGGTGGTCAATGTTCAGCTCAACCGACGGGCGGGTCTCCTTTGGATCACCGAGCATCGACGGAGCCGCGATATCGACGGCGACATAATGCCGGGTCTCAAAGGATGGCATCTCCCGGCGCAGATAGGAGAGGTTGGCAGGAAATGGATCGGGGCAGCGGATATTGACCCGCTTACCCAGCGAGAGCAGCGCGTCAAACAGCGCGCTGGCACTGCCGTAGGTATCTCCGTCGGGATCACGGTGGCAGAGCAGGGTGATATCGTCCATCGCGAGCAGGCGGGCAGCGGCGGTTTTGCAGTCAATCCTCATGGTGTCCCTCCTGCTCCAGCTGGTGGAGTATCCGGGAAATTTCAGCCGAATGTTCAATCGAATTGTCGGCGGTAAAACGCAGCTCGGGGGTGTGACGCAGCTTCAGGCGGCTTCCCAGCTCCCGGCGCAGGAAGCCGGCGCCATTTTTCAGCACCCGGACCGCTTCCTGGGCGGTCTCGAGATTTTTCATCGAGCTGACGAAGACATGGCAGCTGGAAAGATCGCTGGCCAGATCGATTTTGACGACCGACAGCATCGCGTCGGCGATCCGGGGATCCTTCATCTCGCGCAGGATGGCGGTCAGTTCCCGCATCACATCCTCGCTGGTTCTGGCTGCACGGTAGGAAGGCATCTGCGCTTCCTCCTTTCCTGGTGGTAATGGGGGAGATGGTTACTCCCGGTATTCCTCGATCTCGTAGGATTCGAAGATGTCTCCTTCCTTGATGTCCGAGAACTTCGAGAGGGTCACGCCACACTCGTAGCCGGCGGTGACTTCTTTGGCGTCGTCTTTGAAGCGCTTGAGGCCCTCCACCTTGTCGTCGGCGATGATGATGCCATCACGCACGACCCGGATCAGCGAGTTGCGGGTGATCTTTCCATCGAGGACGTAGCAGCCGGCAACGGTGCCGACCGAGGAGATCTTGTAGGTCTGACGGACTTCGGCGCGGCCGAGGTCTTTATCGCGGGTCTTGGGAGCAAGCATTCCCTTCAGGGCGTCGGATACCTCGTTGATCGCGTCGTAGATGACCCGGTAGAGGCGCATGTCGACGTTGTCGCGCTCGGCCGAGTCCTTGGCGGTAGCATCGGGACGGACGTTGAAGCCGATAATGATGGCGTTGGAGGCGTTGGCGAGCATGACATCCGATTCGTTGATCGCGCCGACCGCGCCGTGGATGACCCGGACGCGGACCTCGTCGTTCGAGAGCTTCTCGAGTGACTGACGCACCGCCTCAACCGAGCCATCGACGTCGGCTTTGACGATAATCGGAAGCTCTTTCATCTCTCCTTCGGAGATCTGGCTGAAGAGGTTGTCGAGGGTAACCTTCTGGTAGGACTGGAACTGCTCCTCCTTGGCCTCGAACCGGCGCTGATCGACCAGTTCCTTGGCCAGCTTCTCATCCTCGACCGCGTTGAGGACATCTCCGGCAGCGGGGACCTCCGAAAGGCCGGTAATTTCCACCGGGGTCGAGGGGGTGGCGGCGTTGATCCGTTCTCCCTTGTCGTTGAGCATGACCCGGACCCGGCCCAGCGCGGTGCCGGCGATCACCATATCGCCGGTGTGCAGGGTACCGTTTTGGACCAGGATGGTGGCGACCGGGCCGCGGCCGCGGTCGAGTTTGGACTCGATGACGGTACCGCGGGCAAGACGGTCGGGATTGGCGGTAAGTTCCTGGGTCTCGGCAACCAGCAGAATCATCTCCAGCAGTGACTCGATGCCTTCGCCGGTCTTGGCCGAGACGGGGACACAGATGACGTCGCCGCCCCATTCCTCAGGAACCAGCTCGTACTCGGTCAGCTCCTGTTTGACCTTCTCGGGGTTGGCAGTGGGCTTATCAATCTTGTTGATTGCGACGATGATCTGAACGCCGGCTGCTTTGGCGTGGTTAATCGCTTCGACCGTCTGGGGCATGATGCCATCGTCGGCTGCCACAACCAGGACGGCAATGTCGGTAACCTGGGCGCCGCGGGCACGCATCGAGGTGAAGGCAGCGTGGCCGGGGGTATCGAGGAAGGTGATCGGCTGATTGTTAATCTGCACCTGATAGGCGCCAATATGCTGGGTGATTCCGCCTGCCTCGGAGGAGGTGACGTTGGTCTTGCGGATGGCATCGAGCAGCGAGGTCTTGCCGTGGTCGACGTGGCCCATGACCACCACGACGGGCGGACGCGGGGAGAGGTTGTCATCCTGATCCTCGGTCGAGTCGAAAAGCTTCTCCTCGAGGGTGACAACTACCTCATGTTCGACCTTTGCACCGATATCCATTGCAACCAGAGCGGCGGTGTCATAGTCGATGACCTGGGAAACCGAGGCCAGGATGCCCATCCCCATCAGCCGCTTGACAATTTCGGCGGCCTGCACCTTCAGACGCAGCGCAAGTTCACCGACGGTCAGCTCATCGGGAAGCTGGACCTCGAGCTTCTGACGGCGCTGCCGCTCGAGCTCGAGACGGCGCAGCTTCTCCTGCTCCTGCTCCCGGCGGGAGCGAACCGGCTTGCCGCGCTGCTGACGGCCGGTGAATTTCTGCTTGCTGGGTCCCTGCGCTTTGGCAGGAAGGTTGACCGGCGCGATCTGCTCATATTTCTCGTTGTACTTATCAAGGTTGACCTGTGCTGAGCGCATATCGACATGCCGGGAAGCAGGGCGCTCAACCCGGTTGGAGACGGGCTGGCTCTGCGGCTGTCCCTGGCGCTGGTTCTGCGGTTGGGCCGGACGCTGCGGATTCGACTGCTGGGCAGCATTTTGCTGCGGGCGCTGGCCGGGACGCTGAGGCTGCGCGGGCCGGGGCTGCACGGCGACCGGTTTTGCCTTCTGATGCGGCTGAGCGGGACGATCGTGCCCAGAGGACGGCTGCGGCTGGGCCGGCTTTTGCTGCTGCGGCTGGGCCGGACGCTGCGCCTCGGACTTGGGTGCGGCTTCCCGGACGGGCTGGGGAACAGCGGGCTGCTGCTTTTCGGGAGCAGGCTCCTCTTCCTCCTTCTTCTGATGGGCCAGCGCAAAATACGGATCAAGGCTTTCCAGCTGTGCCTCCTGGGTGTAGTGGTCGAAGATCAGGTTGAGCTCCTCATCAGAGAGAGCGGTCATATGTTTTCTCTGAGCGTCCGGAAAGTACTGCTCCAGAAGCCCCAGAATATCCTTGCTGGGGATGTTGAGGTCCTTGGCAACTTCGTGTACGCGGTATTTCTCCATCATAAAGTCAAATCCTCCTCGCGGTTTTCTGTCGCGGTTGTATGCAGTTGGGCGATCCTGTCGGCCAGACCCCGATCGGTAACCGCCAGCACTGCAACCCGTTTTCCCAAACCGGCGAAGAGTTCGTCGGCCGAATAGGGGAGAGTGAGCGAAGCGGTGGAAAAGCTGCTTGCTTTATGCAGCATCCGTTCTTTGGTCTTGGGGGAAACGTCGTTGGAAAACAGGAGCAGCCGTACATCTTTTCCCAGCCCCTCGGCAACCGGGTCGAAGCCCAGACGAAGCTTCCCTGCCTTGCGGCAGATACCGAGCAGGCCGAGAAGTTTATGATTCACTGTCAGCCATCTCCTTTTCCATTGCGTCATAGACGGCGTCGGGAATCTGACAGGAAAAGGCGCGCTCCAGCCGCCGGGCCCGCCGGGCCTTGCGAAGGCACTCCAGCGAGGGGCAGAGATAAGCGCCGCGGCCGGGTTTCCTCCCGGTCAGGTCGAGGGAAATTTCCCCCTGTGGGCTGCGGACGACGCGAACCAGATCCTTCTTGGGCTTATGTTCGGAGCATCCGGTACACATCCGCATAGGCAGTTTCTTTTCCTTCATCCCGTACACCTCCGTATGGGTCTGTCAAAATGGGGATCAGAGCGAGGATTCCGTCTCCGGGGACGATTCAGACGGCTCTTCCTCGGGGAAGCCGCTCTCCGGCCGGATGTCGATCTTGCATCCGGTCAGGCGGGCGGCCAGGCGGGCGTTGTGGCCCTTGTTGCCGATGGCAAGCGACAGCTGATGATCCGGCACAACAACCCGGCAGGATTTCGGAGACTCCGGATCGATTTCGACCGACAGCACCGAGGCGGGAGAAAGAGCGGCTGCCACAAATTCGGCGGGATCGTCCGAATAGCGGATGACATCGATCTTTTCTCCGCCGAGCTCCTCGACGACCGCATTGACGCGGGCGCCCTTCGGACCGATACAGGCGCCGACCGCGTCGACGTTTTCGTCGCGGGAGGTGACGGCAACCTTGCTGCGTACGCCCGCTTCGCGGGAAATTGACTTGATCTCGACGGTGCCGTCGTAGACCTCAGGAATATTCATCTCAAAGAGCCGCTTGACCAGTCCGGGATGTACCCGGGAGATCATGATCTTGGGACCCTTTTCTCCGTTGAGAACGTCCGAGACATAGACCTTGATCCGGTCGCCATCCTTGTACTCCTCCCCAGGAACCTGCTCGGACTTGGGAAGGATTGCCTCCGAACGGCCGATCTCGACGGTGACGTTGCCGCGGCGGGGATCGGTCTTGACAACGGTAGCGGTCACGATATCACACTGTTTGGACTGATATTCAGCAAGCAGCTGTCCGCGCTCCGCCTCCCGGATGCCCTGGCGGATGACATGCTTGGCGCTCATCGCCGCGATTCGGCCAAACCGCTTGGGGTCGAGCGGGATTTCGATGAGATCGCCGAGCTTGGCGTCGGGCTTAACCCCCTGTGCCGCGCCGAGGCCGATTTCGAGGGTGGGGTCCTCCACCTGCTCAACGACGTGCTTACGCACCGCCACAAAGAAGCGCGCGGTGTCCGGGTCGATTTCGACGATATTGTCCTCTCCGCCGTTGGCGTCGCGCTTGACGGCGATCGAGACGGCGTTTTTAATCTTTTCGACCATGTAGGGGACGGGGATGCCTTTTTCCTTTTCGAGCATCTCAAGCGCCTCGAAAAACTCGCGGTTGATCATAGGTCTTCTCCTTTGCTGTAATCAAAATCGTCCTGCAATCTGATGTAGGCCGCTTCATTTTTGGCGACGGAAAGGGTGAGGTTTTGCTCTTCGTTGCGGATGACGGCGACCCCGTCCTCATAGGAGACCAGGGTGCCGGACAACTCCCGAATTCCGTTTTTGGCGCGGATCAGCCGAACATTCACCTGCCGGCCAAGATTTTCCTCGAAATGCCAGGGGCGGGTCAGCTCCCGCTCAACCCCGGGGGAGGAGACCTCCAGGCAATAGGACTGTTCGATCGGATCGGCGGTGTCGAGAACCGGATCGATCGCACGGGAGAACCGTTCACAGTCGTTGATGTCGACGCCTCCCTCCTTGTCGATGAAAAAGCGGAGGAACCACATGCCCCCCTCCTTTTCAAAGCGGATATCCCAGAGCCGCAACCCCATCTGTTCGAGCAGCGGTTCGGCGAGCGACGCGGCGATTTGCGTGGTGTTCGGTTTTGCCTTTGCCATAGAAACCTCCCTATACATAAACAAAAGAGCGGGTTATTACCCACTCTCCTGTCAATACTTTCTACTTACTTGTATACCATAGCACATTTTATCCCGTTTGGCAAGGAAAATTTGCGCCACCGGGACAAAAATCTCAAAAAACCACTTGATTTTTGGGCCGAGGTGGATGCTTTGACCGGTTCAGTCCTCCGTTTTGGGGGTATAGTGGCGGTGTTCCTCATCGAAACGGAAGCAGGCGCATCCGATTCCCCAGGGGTAGTAGAAATAGGACCACTGGGCGAGCATGTTGGTATAAAAGGTAAAGGCGTCGATGAGATAGCGAAACTCCTCTTTGCTCAAGGTCTGCTGTGCGATCATGCCGCGGAAAACCCGGGCCAGTTCCCGCAGGCGCCGCATCCCGTAGGATCCGAGCAGATTGGTGTAGGTGGGGTCGATCTCCATATACACCCGCTCGAGCTGACGGACCCCCATCTGTTCGTCCCGGCAGAGGCGCGCAATGGGATACAGGGTGTACATCGAGAGGTCGCGGGTCAGGCTGTAGACAAATTCCCAGGTGCTGAAATACTGTCCGCAGGAGCCCATGCCGGCATTCTGTCCGGTGCGAACCCCCTTATGTTCCTCTGGTTCGCTGTGGGTGGCAGCCAGCCCCAGCTCGATCAGTTCCTGCGCCAGCTGCGCGACCTCTTCGCGGCAGACCGCGGGCTTTTGCAGAATGGAGCGGGAAGAGGGCTGCGTTTCCTGCGCTTCACCGCACCGGGAGATCCGGACGTGGATTTCCCGTTTGGACATAAAGATGGCGCTGCAGGCTTCGGCGCCGACCCGCTGCAGGGTGGGGATATCCTCTTCGTCGACCTGTCCGAGAACCGCTCCCATAATGTCCTCGTTGCAGGCGCCATACTGGACGATGACCTTGTTGCCGGTGTTCTGGGAGTAGCGCAGCCGGCCAATCGGCGCAAGATCGATCCGCTCCTTGTGGCGAACCGGTGCAAAGCTGAGCATCGGTGCCCAGCAGTACATCGAGCCGTCAGTTACAACGGCGTTGTTCATAATGCTTTCAAACGGCAGAGCGTTCCAGAGATCGTCGCAGAGCTCGGGGTTTTTGTCGTCGGCCAGGGTGGCGTGGGCCGAGAGCCCCAGATCCGGCCATTCCAGCAGAATTTTACGGTTCATGGTCTTTCCTCCCATTGTTTACGGCTTTGGAAAACGGAGCGCAAAACAGCGACGTTTCGCGCTCCGTCCGATGAAAGGTTATGCCTGTGCGGGGACCTCCGGCATATGTTTGCCCCGCTGCCAGTTGAGGACGACAACGAGGATGAAGATTGCGATGCCGGCGATATCGGTGGCAATGCCGCCGTCCATCAGCAGGATGCCCGCCAGGAAGGAGACGCCTCTCTCCCATTTCTTGACCGGTGCCTTCCAGTAGCCGATAATCGCAAAGGCGAGGGCAATGGTGCCGATGGCCGCTGTCGGGATTTTGGTGATCACGTCAAAGAAGGTTGCGTCGATGAGCAGAAGCTCCGGAGACGTGATGAACATGAAGGGAATCAGGAAGCCGGCGGCCGCCATGCGGAAGGCGCGGTAGCCGACCGTGTTGGGATTCTCTCCGGCGATGCCGGCCGCAGTGAAGGAGGCGGTACAAACCGGCGGGGTGAGAACCGAGAGAATGCCATAGTAAAATGCGAACAGGTGGACCGGAATGCCCGAAATGCCGAACCGCAGCAGAGCAGGAGCCGCCAGGGTCGAAACGACGATGTAGCAGGCCGAGGACGGCAGGCCCATGCCGAGAATCAGGCAGGTAATCATCGCGAAGATCAGCGTGAGATAGAAGTTTCCGCCGGCCAGTGCAATCAGGCCGTCACCGAGCACCATACCCAGCCCGGTGGCGCCGGTCATGCCGACCATAATGCCGACCGAGGCGCAGGTGTTGGCAACCGGGATCGCAAGTTTGCCCGCATCCTCCAGCGCCTCAATTGCATGCATCGGGGTCAGGCGGGTTTCCTTCTTCAGCGAAGTCAGAACCAGCGCCGTCACGATCGAATAGAAAGCGGAGAAGAGGGGGGTCTTGCCCGAGATCATCAGAACAAGCAGAACAAGGATCGGGATGAGCATATAGCCCTGCTTGCGGATCACGTTGCCGAAGTGAGGAATGTTCTCCTTCGACATGGTGGGAAGGTGAAGGCGTCTTGCTTCGAGGTCAACGACGACCCAGGTGGCAAAGTAGTACAGCAGCGCAGGGATCAGGGCAGCTTTCATGATCGAGACATAGGGGACACCCAGAAATTCCGCCATGATCATGGCCGAAGCGCCCATAATCGGAGGCATAATCATGCCGCCGGTGCTGGCGATCGCCTCAACCGAAGCCGCAAAAGCAGGGGAGTATCCCAGCGATTTCATCAGCGGGATGGTGAGGGTACCAGTGGTGGCGACGTTGGCGACGGCGCTGCCCGAGATAGTGCCCATGCAGCCGCTGGCAATAATCGCAACCTTGGCCGGGCCGCCGCGGGCACGTCCTGCAAGGGCCATCGAGAGATCGTTGATGACCTTGGCCAGGCCGGTCTTGTCAAGAATCGCACCGAAGAGGATAAAGACGAACAGATAGGTGGACGAGACGCCCAGAACCAGGCCGAAGATGCCCTCGGTCGACCAGACCATGTACTGGATGATGCGGTGCAGGGTCATGCCGTTGTGGCGGAAGAAGGAGGGGAAATACGGCCCGAAGTAGCAGTAGAGCAGGGCGACGCTCATCAGGATCGGCAGGGCCCAGCCGGAAGTCCGGCGGCAGCCCTCGAGAATCACCAGGATCAGGATACCGCCGACAATCATATCGGTCTGGTTCATGATGCCGGAGTTCATGGCGATCTGGTCAAAGCGGACAAAGACATACATATTGAGGAAGAAGCCCAGCAGCGCCAGCACTACCGAATCTGCCGACATTTTCAGCCGGGAGGAGTGCTTTTTGCTGCGCGGGAAGCACAGGAACACCAGGAACATGACCAGCGCCAGGTGCACGCTGCGCTGCTTGACCATTGGAAGGGTGCCGAAGCCGGCGGTGTAAAGATGGAACAGCGAGAGGGCGACCGCCCCGTAGCGGATCACCTGACCCCAGAAGCTGTTTCCCATTCGTCTGGTCCGGCCCGAAAATTCGTCTGGTATGGTCTCTGTGGGTACTGCATTGCTCATAGATCGAAACTCCTATCGGTCGAAGGTTTAATTTTGAATATCCAGCAGGCGTTTGGCCTCGTTGACCCAGGCCTCATCCTTCTGGCGGAAGGAAACCGCCATTTCCCAGGGGGCATAGTGGTACATCCATGCGGTCAGCTTATTGCAATACATCAACAGGCTCTTATACAGGGAGAGGAAGTCCTCCTTGGTTTCAATCGAATCCAGGCAGGCCCGAAACTCCCTGCAGAAGCCGCCCAGTGTGGGATAGCCGGAGTAGCGCAGGTATTCGGTATAGACAGGGATGACCGTCTGATAGATCTCCTTCATCTGGTCAAGCGAGAAATTCCCGCCGAGCATCAGCCGGAGCAGAGGATACATCGTGTACATCGAGAGATCGCGGATCATGCCGTTGGCGAAGTCCCACGCTCCGAAGTACTGGCCATAGGAACCAGCCTTATTCTTGAGCAGGCCCATCCGCTGGATCTTCATTTCATCCGGTTCGGTCAGCCAGATTCTGGCGGTCTCCGCGTCGATTCGCTCTTTGAGTTCCTGCCACGCTGCCATCTTATTCCTCACCCCACTTGCTGAAATGGACGACGAAGATCTTTTTTTCGTCGAAGTAGTTGAACCACACTTCCCGACCGGCGCGGGCGAGATCCGCGAGGCCCTCCGGCTCGACATAGCCGAGTACCGGCGCGTACAGATCCTCCCCGCAGGGGCCGTACTTGACGATAATTTTGTTTCCGGTCCCCTGCGAGTAGGTCACACAGCCGATGGGAGATTCCGTGTACATCAGTTTATAGGGAGTAGGTGCGGTGCTGATCAGTGGAACCCAGCAGTAGATGAGCTCACCGGACACCATACCGTGTTCCTGGACGCAATCAAAGGGCAAGCGGTTCCAAATCTCATCGCAGAGGGCGCTGTTGCGCTCTTCGCACCGAATCACGGCGGTGAGCGATAGCTCGGGAATTTCCATTCGAATTTTTCTCAACCGGATCCACCTCTCTGTAAATTTGATCGATATGAGGCTGCCGCTTACAGCATGCCGACTTCCTTGTAGTACCGCTCCGCACCGGGATGCAGCGGGGCGCCGATACCGGAGGTGGCATTCTCCTTGGTCATCCAGGTCAGCGAGTTGGCGATCGCCTGGACGTCGTCGAGGTTCTCCCAGATGGTCTTGGTGATCTGATAAACGACCTCTTCGTCGACGCTTTCATCCGCGACCAGGGTGATCACGCAGCCGATGGTGTCGATGTCCTCATCAAATCCGGTGTAGGTTCCGCCGGGGATGGTGTAGGGAACATAGAACGGATACTGCTCGAGGATACCGTCGCGGTCCTCGCCGGCGATCGGAAGAATGTTAATCTTGCCGCTCATGCTCAGATCGAGAACGGCAGATCCGGGAACGCCCAGCGGGAACAGCGCCCAGTCGATATGGCCATCCTTGAACAGATCGGTCGCATCGCTGGTGTTGGCATAAACCGCCTCAACATCCTTGCGGTCGTGGTAATCATAGCCGAAGTAGTTCAGAACGTCGGTGCAGTACAGGTCGGTTGCGCTGGCGGGAGCGCCCACCGCACCCTTGCGGCCCTGAAGCTGGTCAAATCCGGTGATGCCGCTGTCCTGGCCGACGATGAAATGGAAGACACTGGGATAGAGGCTCACAATGCCGCGCAGATTCTCCTGCTTGCCCATCCCTTCAAGGGTGCCGTTGCAGGCCATGTAGTTGGTGTTGGAGGCGTTGAGGGACAGCTGAACCTCTCCGCGGCTCATCAGGCCAACGTTGTCGACGGCGCCGCCGGTAGCGATGGCGCGCATATCCAGACCGTCAATCTTTTCGGTCAACAGCTTCGAAAGGCCAGCGCCGATGGCATATACGCTGCCGCCGGAAGAAGAGGTTCCGACCGTGAAGCTGTAGGACTGGGCGAGCGAAGCCTGAGGCTCATTCGCAGTGGAAGAGGAGATCAGCTGGGGGGTATTACTGCACCCTACGGACAGGATGACGACGCAAGCCAACAATAAGGCAAACAGGGATTTCTTGTTCTTTTTCATAATGATCCTCCTTTAGTATCTTCTCCTGGGATATCATTTGAACAGCAGGGACCGGATGTTTGGGATCGATATGCTGCACAAACCGTAATATAAGGAATCTCGCTGCGTAGCGGCGCAGCCAATGGGTCAGCCCGCCGCTCCGGTGGGAAAGTGTGCGGCGATCTGTTCGGGGGAGCAACCGGCGCTGAGAAGAACCATCAGTTTGATGCGGGTTTTAGGGCCGCTGAGATCGCCGGCGAACAGACACCCCATCGCCTTGAGTGGAGCGCCTCCGCCTTCATAGGCATAGATGGCCAGCGAAGGACCGTGAGCGCAGCGGGAGGCAATCACCACCGGAATGCCGCTGTCCAGTGCGCGCCGGATCGAAGGAAGCAGTTTGGGCGGAAGATTGCCCGCGCCGAGCGCCTCGATAACGATACCATCGACTTTGGCTTCCACACAGGCGTCGATCAGCAGCGGGGACATTCCGAAACAGGCCTTGACCAGCTGAACGTCGGCCTTAATCTGGGTAACCGGATAGACTGCCTGCTTGCAGGGAATGTGGTAATAGAGAACCTCGCCGTTGATTACTGCGCCCATCGGTCCACCCGACGAAGCGACGAAGGAGTTCATGTGGTTGGTGTCGCTTTTGGAGACATAGCGGGCGGAAAAGATATCCTGGTTAAAGAAGACCAGGACCCCGCGGTCACGGGAGGCGGGGTTTCCGGCAATGCGGATTGCCCCGAGCAGATTGCCGATATTGTCGATATACTCTTCGCTGGAGCTTTTCATCGCACCGGTAAAGACGACCGGCTTGGACTCCGACAGAATCAACGAGACAAAATAGGACATCTCCTCAATGGTGTCGGTTCCGTGGGCGACCACCGCTCCGCAGACCTCCTGCCGCTGCAGAGCGCTGGAAATTTCCCGGGCAAGAGTGATACCGATTTCCGGGTCCATGTGGGGACTGGGGCGGTTGCAGAAATCCCGCACCTCGATTTCGTAGCCGCAATGGAATGCGGACAGGGCTTCGAGAAGGTGGTCTCCGTTTTCCGCCTGGACGATGGTGTTGGTCGCGCTGTCAAAACGGCTCATGATGGTGCCGCCGGTCGTGAAAACGACCACTTTGTTTGCCTTCATATTTGGTTAATCTCTCCCTGAAGATAAATAATGGGATCAAAGGGTGGATGGCCTGACCGGATCCTGGGAACGGTGGAAGTTCTGCAGATAGATCCGGTTCTGCGTGATGTTGAGGTGACGGCACATGGCTTCCTCAGCAGCGGCGGGATCATGTGCTTCAATTGCTGCGACAATGTGGGGATGCTCTTCAAATGCGCCGCTGGCGTCCGAAACCAGCAGATCCATCGTCAGCGCCCGTCTCATCTGATTGAGGATATTCGCTGTAGCAGTTACCAGATAGGGATTGTGGGTCATCCGGGCAATCTGCATATGGAAGGCAAAGTTCCCGGCATCATGCTGCTGGGCCATCCCCTCCGCGCAGCGGTTTTCAAACTGCTCAATTTCCTCACAGATCGAGCGGAGCAGGTGAATTTCTTCCTCGGTCGCCAGACGTGCCGCCAGCGCGACACCGCTGCACTCCAGGATGCCGCGGAACTGAAACAGGCTCTGAATGTCGGAGAGCGAGATGCTTTTGACCAGATAGCCCTTGCGGGGGAATTTCAGAAGGAAATCCTCCATGCAGAGGGCGCCGAGGGCCTCTCGTGCTGGCGTTTTGCTCGAGCCATATCGCTGTGCCACTTCGGTTTCGGTGATGATTTCTCCGGGCTTATAGACGCAGTTGAGGAGATCTTCCCGAAGCTGGGTGAGAACCTGATCGCTCATTGATTGTTTTTGAGGCATAAGACGCTCTCTTTCTTTTTATATTTCTGTGATATATCAGTAATATATTTATCATATATCATATTACTTTGCTGAAGTCAAGTGAATTTGGCGCAATTTGTTATTTTTTCTTCCTGTATTTCCGCGGGATCTATGAAAAACATCCAAAACGTTCCAATGCTTCCCGCTTTTTCCGATGCGGCCGGCCGGAAACGGGAAAGAAAGAACCGTGAGAAAATACAAGAAATTTTCCTATCAAACCTTGCAAAGCGTCCGGCGGAATGGTACGATATTTTCGTTATAAGCGCAGCGGAAATCCGCAGGGAATTTCCGGCTCCGACCTATGGGGCAGAGAGGAAGATAGCATGAGTTTTGAACAGGATTTTGGATGCCATGTTTTTCACGATGAAGTGATGAAGGCGATGCTTCCCAGCGAGGTGTTTATGAGCCTGCAGCGCACCCGCAAGGAGGGAGGCAAGCTGGATGAGGCAATTGCCGGACCGGTGGCGGCGGCGATGCTCAAATGGGCGCTGGAACAGGGGGCAACCCACTACATCCACTGGTTCCAGCCGATGACCGATGCGGCGGTGGGAAAGAGCGAATGTTTTCTGAGCCCCTCCGGCAACGGTTCGGCGATTCTGGATTTTGATTCCCGTGCGCTGGTGCAGGGAGAGCCTGACGCTTCATCTTTCCCTTCGGGAGGAATCCGCAATACCTTTGAGGCCCGCGGCTACACCGCCTGGGACCCCACGTCGTTCGTCTTTGTCCGGGATAAGACCCTTTATATTCCGACTGCCTTCTGTGGCCCGTCGGGGGTGGCGCTTGATCAGAAAACCCCGCTGCTGCGCTCAATGGATGCGGTTTCCCATGAGGCGGTGCGGGTGCTGCGGCTGCTCGGCTGGAAGGACGTTACCCGTGTGACCCCGATGGTTGGCGCCGAACAGGAGTATTTTCTGGTTGATCGGGAGCGGTATGAGCAGCGGCTTGACCTCAAGCTCTGCGGCCGTACCCTGCTTGGCGCGCCTCCGCCCAAGAGTCAGGAGCTGGACGATCATTATTTCGGACGGGTCCGTCTGCGAATTGCTTCCTTTATGCATGAGCTCGACGAGACGCTCTGGGAGCTGGGGGTGGCGGCAAAAACCAAACATAACGAAGTTGCGCCGACCCAGCACGAGCTCGCTACCGTCTATGATTCGGCCAATCTCACCTGCGATGCCAATCAGCTGGTGATGGAGACAATGAAGGTGGTCGCCAAAAAGCATGGCCTTGCCTGTCTGCTCCATGAGAAGCCGTTCAAAGGGGTCAACGGCTCAGGAAAGCACAATAATTATTCCCTGTGTACCGACAAGGGAAAGAATGTGCTCTCTCCGGGGGAGGATCCGGAAAACAATCTGACCTTTATTCTGTTTTTGGCTGCTTTTGTCCGCGGAGTGGACCGCTATGCCGCGCAACTGCGGCTTTCAACGGCAACCCCCGGCAACGACTGCCGCCTGGGCGGATATGAGGCGCCGCCCGCCATCATTTCGATGTTTTTGGGCGAACGCTATACCTCTCTGCTGGCCCACTGCAACGGTGAAAAGCAGGGAAGCGGAAAACGGCCAGTTTCGGTGGGGGTAGAAACGCTGCCGGCGGTACTGTCCGACGATGCCGACCGCAACCGGACATCGCCGTTTGCCTTCACCGGCAACAAGTTTGAGTTCCGAATGGTGGGTTCTGCCCAGTCGATCGCAATGGCAAACATCGTACTCAATGCGCTGGTTGCCGAGAGCCTGTCCTGTTTTGCCCAGCAGCTGGAAGCCAGCGACGATATTGAGCAGACGGTTCGGAAGATTGCCTGCGATACCTACGCTGAGCACGGCCGGATCATTATGAACGGCAACAATTACTCCGAAGAATGGCAGGTTGAGGCGCGCCGCCGCGGCCTTCCGATCTATGAAGATTCCCTTTCGGCGGCATCGGTCTGGCAGGCTCCCGAGACGATCGAACTGTTCGGACGGTTTCACATCTTCTCCGAGCTGGAATGCCACTCCCGCTATGAGATCATGTTGGAGAACTACCGCAAGATCGCGCTGATTGAAGCGCGTACGCTGCTTGAGATGATCCAGCGGCAGGTGACTCCCGCGGTGGTTGTCTGTGCAGGAAAGAGCGCGCAGCAGCTGGCCCACCTGCGTTCGGTTGGGTTGGATAACGCCGCTCTTTACCGGTATACCCAGCGGCTGTCCAAGGCGGTCACCGACCTCTTTGCGGGGGTCGAACGGATGCGGGACGATCTGCATGCCCTGCCGCCCGAGGCCAGCGAAGAGAGCAACCGGGTGCTGCGGGATACGGTTCGGGTGGATATGCAGGCGCTGCGGGAGGTTTCCGATGAGGTGGAGCAGATTGTCAATGCCGCCGACTGGCCGATGCCAACCTATACCGACCTGATGCACCGGGTCTAAACTGTTTTGATTGGGCGATTGGGGGATTTCCGCGGCGCGGGGATCCCCCTTCTTTTTGAGCAGTATGGTCCTCTTCTGCTTTTCCTTTATTGAAAAAAAGACGCTTTATTCAGCGCTTTTGTACGTAAAAAATACAAATTTATACTGAAAAAAGACGGATTTTTTCTTAGTATTCACAATATCGCAACAATTGCAAAGAAATATATTAACAAATTAAGAAAGATAGTATATAATGTATCTGGCTTTCCGGAGCTTTCGCCGGCATGCCATTTGAAGAAGGACGAGGATAACCGATGCCGAACGAAATGGAACGCAAAGCCGACCTGTCGGTACTCAGCCGGGAAGAGCAGTTCGAAAAGCTGCTGAAGGCTTACGATTACTACTATGACATTACCCGTGACCTGCAGGTTGGGGACATCGTGTTTCCTGCGATGGCCGAATTCCACTCCCGTTCGGAAAAGTACCTGCTGGTCCGCAAGGCAAAGATCTGGGGAATGGAGATGAACGAATATGTTTATTTCCTGCTTGCCGATGTCCTTGCGCCACAGCAGCTGGCCCATGTAATCGAACTGGCGCGGGAGGATGGGCTTTCCCGGATTCATCCGCACAGCGAGCATATGTATTCCCATGTATCGCTCTCGGTGATTGCACAGCAGATCCCCGACGAAACCGAACAACTGATTCGCAGCTGCCGGTTCCATAAGAATTTCAGGCTATCACTCCATGGCTGGATGGAGTTTCGCATAGCGGCGCTGGACCGGTCCAATGGGCAGGTCATCTGCAACCGGGCCGGACGGGATGTCCGAAAGACGCTCGAACAGAATCTGGCGCCTAAGATAAGAGAGAGGAGAAAAAACAAATGAATGCAGTACTGGTACTTCTGATCGGCTGCGCCATTCTGATTGTTGGCTACCTGTTTTACGGCAAGTGGCTTAGCGAGCAGTGGGGCGTGGACGAGACCCGGGTGACCCCTGCACATGAACTGGAAGATGGCATGGACTATGTCCCCGCCAAGGCGCCTGTTCTGATGGGACACCATTTTTCTTCGATTGCGGGCGCAGGCCCCATTAACGGACCGATCCAGGCCGCCGTGTTCGGCTGGGTTCCGGTTATGCTGTGGGTTCTGATCGGCGGCATCTTCTTCGGCGCGGTGCATGACTATGGTGCGCTGTTTGCGTCAATTCGCCACAAGGGCCAGTCGATCGGTGAGGTTATTGCCGCCAACATCGGCGAGCGTGCGAAAAAGCTCTTCATCATCTTCTCGTATCTGACCCTGATCCTGGTTGTGGCGGCCTTCGCCTCGATCGTGGCCAACACCTTCAAGGCGACCTATGTGGACGGCGCGCTGGATCTTGCTGCTTCCGCCGCCAACGCCTCGGTTGCGATGATTTCCCTGCTCTTCATCGTGATGGCCGTCCTGTTTGGTTACTTCGTTTACCGCAAGGGGGCTCCGCTGAGCGTGGCCACCATTGTCGGTGTCATTGCGCTGGTCGCCTGCCTGGCAATCGGTCTGAACTGGCATCCGATCTATCTCGACGGCACCACCTGGATGTACCTGATTGGTGTCTACATCCTGATTGCGTCGGTTGCGCCGGTCTGGATCCTGCTTCAGCCCCGTGACTATCTGTCCTCCTTCCTGCTCTATGGCATGATGGTGATCGCTGCGATCGGCGTCATCGGTGCCGGCGTGATGGGTCAGAACCTCAATATGGAGATCCCTGCCTTCACCGGCTTCCAGGATCCGCTTTCCTCGCTGGGCACCCTTTTCCCGGCGCTGTTTGTCACCATCGCCTGTGGCGCGATTTCCGGCTTCCACTCGCTGGTCGGCTCCGGCACCACCGCCAAGCAGCTTGATAACGAGCGCGACGCCCGCCCGATTGCCTACGGCGGCATGCTCATCGAGTGTGCACTGGCGCTGATTTCGCTGTGCGCGGTTGGCTATGTCTGGAGCGAGTATGTCGGCGGCATGCGGACCCCGACCACCGTCTTTGCGACCGGTCTGGCCCGGATGGTCGCCACCATCCCCGGTCTTGCCGGTGCCGAGTCGACGGTCAGCGCTCTGCTGATTCTGGCTGTTTCGGCGTTCTGCCTGACCTCTCTGGATACCGCCACTCGTCTGGCCCGCTATATGTTCCAGGAGTTCTGGCTTAAGCCCGGCGAGACCTACAAGGATGTCACCGGCTTCAAGAAGACCCTCTGCAATCCTTTTGTTGCGACCCTGATTACTGTTGTGCTGGGCATCGCCCTGGGCCTCGGCGGCTACGACAAGATCTGGCCGCTGTTCGGCGCGGCCAACCAGCTGCTTGCTGCGCTTGCTCTGCTGGCTGTGGCTGCCTGGCTGGGCAACATCGGCAAGAACAACAAGATGTTCCTGATTCCGATGGCGTTTATGCTGGTTGTTACCCTCTGCTCGCTGCTGCAGACCATCACCGCCAAGATCGGTGTCATCACCTCCGGAAAGGCCGTTCTGGCGAACGGTCTGGTGGATGTGGCGCCTTACATCCAGGCGGGCCTGGGCACTGCGCTCTTCATCCTCGCGATTGTTCTGGCTATCGAAGGTGTCCAGACCATCGCCGGAAAGAAGAAAGCTTCCGCCAAATAATTCCAGCCATCTTTCTGTCGGGCGACTGGACGGCTTATGCTGTCCAGTCGTCTTTTTTTCGGCTGTTTCGGTGCAAAAAGAATAAATTTTTATGAAAATGTGGGAAACGGATATGCGATTTGCCGGTAGGCAACGAAAAATGATCGTGATATAATAAATAAAAATTTCCACAGGAAATGAGAGCACAGAACATGAGCCACAAATTGTTTGCAGCTGAATATTACTTTTACTTTAGCTTTGCCTTTTACTTTTTTGGCAAGGCTTATTTGGCGTTCACTGCAAACAGAGGGGTATCGTCCTGTGCCGCCTGAACAGACGGATACGACAGAAGGGATGAGGATCTCGCAGTGAATGCTGCGGGGTCCTTTTTTCATGGTTTCTTCGGATACGCCGGTCGCTGCAAAAAAGAGAAGAGAGGTAATCGAACATGGTTGTAATTCTCAACAAGAATCCCGATCCCAAACGCGTTGCCGACCTGACTGCCTGGCTGGAGAGCCTGCATCTGGAAATCCATCCGACGGTGGGCAAGATGCAGACCATCCTGGGCCTGGTGGGGGATACCTCCAAGGTAGACATTGAACTAATCCGTGCACTGGATATCGTGCAGGATGTCAAGCGGATTTCCCAGCCCTATAAGGAGGCCAACCGCGCCTTTCATCCCGACAATACGGTTATCAAGGTCGGGGACGCTACCTTTGGCGATGGAAGCTGCCCGTTGATTGCCGGCCCCTGTTCGGTCGAGTCCCGGGAACAGCTGCTGGAGGTCGCGCAGCGGGTCAAAGCGGCCGGTGCAACCCTGCTGCGGGGCGGCGCCTTCAAGCCCCGTTCCTCCCCCTATTCCTTCCAGGGGCTGCACGCCGACGGTATCAAGCTGCTGCTCGAGGCCAAAAAGGAAACCGGCCTCCCGATCGTGACCGAACTGATGGACCTCTCTCAGCTTGATCTCTTCGCCGATGTCGACGTCATCCAGATCGGTGCCCGCAATATGCAGAACTTTGAGCTGCTGCGCCAGGTTGGCCATGTGGACAAGCCGGTTCTGCTCAAACGCGGGCTGGCCAATACGCTGCAGGAACTGCTGATGAGTGCCGAGTATATTCTGGCGGGAGGAAACCACCGGGTTATCCTTTGCGAGCGGGGCATCCGGACCTTTGAAACAGCGACCCGCAATACGCTGGACCTTTCGGCGATTCCGATGCTGCAAGAGATGACCCACCTGCCGGTGATCGTTGATCCGAGCCACGCCAGCGGGATTGCACGACTGGTTAAGCCGATGGCGATGGCGGCAGCGGCCTGCGGTGCGGACGGCCTAATGATCGAGGTGCACAACGATCCCGCTCACGCCAAATGCGACGGCCCGCAATCGCTGACCCCTGATGCCTTCGACGACGTTGCAGCGGCAGTGCGGCAGATCCATCCGCTGGCCTACCGCGCCTGATTCAGGCGACCCGCAGCTTGACCGAAAACGAAAGGGGATTTTACCATGAAGATTGCTGTTATCGGGCTGGGACTGATCGGAGGATCGATCGCTCGCGCTCTGAAAAATAAAACCGAACACACGGTGCTGGGCTGGAACCGCACCGAACAGACCCTCTGCAAGGCCAAACTGATCGGCGCAATCGATGAGCCGCTGACCGACGAGACGTTGGGCGAATGCGATGCCGTCTTTATCGCCCTTTATCCGAAACTGACCATTGATTGGCTGGCCGCGCATGCGCCGCTGCTCAAGAAGGGCGCGATGGTTATCGACACCTGCGGGGTCAAACAGGCGGTCTGCCCTCCCTGCTTTGCGCTGGCGGAGCAGTATGGTTTCGATTTTCTGGGCGGGCACCCGATGGCCGGGGTGGAGCACGCCGGGTTTGACAGTTCATCGGCCGAGATGTTTCAGCGGGCGTCGATGATTCTGGTTCCACCGACCGGTATGGCGATTGAGACGGTTGCACGCGCCAAAGCGCTGGCGCTGGAACTGGGATTTGCGTCGGTCACCATCACCGATGCGGCTGAGCACGACAGGATGATTGCCTATACCTCTCAGATGGCGCATGTGGTGTCGAGTGCCTACGTCCAGTCCCCCTGTTCGCTGCGGCACCGGGGCTTTTCAGCGGGCAGTTACCGGGATATGACCCGGGTGGCTTGCCTGCAGGAGGAGATGTGGACCGAGCTTTTTTTGGATAACAGCGAGACCCTTTCGGATGAGTTGGGGGCGCTGATTGGCCGGCTGGAGCAGTTCCGGCAGGCAATCGCCCGAAAGGATGCGCCAGCGCTGCAGGAGATGCTGCGTGCGGGACGGATCCGCAAGGAAGAGGCGGACGGAAAGGTGCTGTGATGTGATGCAAACCATTTCGATTCGGACCGGACATCCCTATGAGGTCCTGGTTGGCCGGTCGATCCTGCCGGAGTGCGGGGCAGCGGTGGCGAAGGTTGTTGCCCCCTGTGCTGCGGCGATCGTCACCGATGATACCGTTGACGCCCTTTACGGTGCTTCGATTGAGGCTTCTCTGCGGCGGGCGGGTTTTTCGGTCAGCCGGATTGTATTTCCCCACGGCGAGGCTTCAAAGAACCTTCAAACCCTTGCACAGGTGCTGGAGTCGCTCGCACAGGCCGGATTGACCCGGTCGGACCTGATCGTTGCGCTTGGCGGCGGCGTAGTCGGCGATCTCGCCGGATTTGCCGCAGCGGTCTATCTGCGCGGCATACGGTTTGTCCAGATTCCGACGACGCTGCTGGCGATGATCGATTCATCGGTCGGAGGAAAGACGGCAGTTGATCTCGAGGCGGGGAAAAACCTGGCCGGAGCGTTCTGGCAGCCCGAGCTGGTGCTCTGCGATACGGCGTTGCTTTCCACCCTGCCGTTGAATTACCGGCTGGATGGGTTGGGCGAGATGATCAAATATGGAATGGGATTTGACGCGTCATTGCTTTCGATGCTGCGAAGCGGAGAATGGGAAAGGGATCCCGAGGCGCTTGTAGCGCGCTGTGTCGCGATCAAGGAAGCGGTTGTTTCTGCGGATGAGCGGGACAATGCCGTGCGGCAGAAGCTAAACCTTGGACATACGGCTGCCCACGCGATTGAGCGCTGTTCCGGCTTTTCCATTACTCACGGGAGGGCGGTGGCGACCGGTACCGCTCTGGTGACCCGCGCCTGTGTCCGGCGCGGCGAGCTGCCGGCCGAAGCGCTTGCACTGCTCGAGGAGACGCTGGACCGCTGCGGATTGGAGAAACGGTGTCATTTCTCTGCCGCTGCACTGGCACAGGCCGCTATGCACGACAAAAAGCGCCGGGGAAACCGGATAACGCTGATTCTGCCCGATGCGGTTGGCTCCTGCCGGCTTAGCCCGATTGCGGTGGAAGAGCTGGAGTCCTTCTTTGCCGACGGGCTTTGAACGGTACGCACCAAACAGGAAGGGGGAACCCCGATGAAGCTGAAAATTACTCCGCATCCCCTGGCCGGGCGGGTGGAGGCGGTCGTCTCCAAATCGGATGTTCACCGCGCGATGATTGGTGCGGCGCTCTGTGACCGGCCGACCGTTCTGAAGGTGGGGACAACCAACCAGGATATTGAGGCGACAGCCTCCTGCCTGCGGGCGCTGGGCGCGCAGATAGAGGCGCTGCCGGATGGCTGCTGCCGTATCCTTCCGGTCGGTTCCGGTGCCGTGGGACCGCTTCTCGATTGCCGGGAAAGCGGATCCACTCTGCGCTTTTTGCTGCCGCTGCTTCCGGCGCTGGGATACGGTGCGACGGTGACCGGAACGGGGCGGCTTCCGCAGCGCCCGCTCTCTCCGCTGCGCGAAGAACTGGAGGCGCATGGGGTAGTCATCGAGGGGAAGGGACTTCCGCTGCATATCTCGGGGCGGTTGCTGCCCGGATGCTACTGCCTGCCGGGAAATGTCAGCTCCCAGTATATCACCGGGCTGCTTTTTGCGCTGCCGCTTCTGCCTGAGGACAGCTCGATCCGGCTCACCTCTCCGCTGGAGTCGGCAGGGTATGTCGAGATGACCTTGCAAACCCTCTCCCGCTTCGGTGTTGCGGTGCATCAAAGGGAGAATGGCTGGGATATCCCGGGAGGACAGAAATATCGTTCTCCCGGGCAGCTGGCCTGCGAGGGGGATTGGTCTAACGCAGCTTTCTTTCTTGCGGCGGGAGCGCTGGGCAAGGAGGGAGAACCGGTGGCCGTTGCGGGGCTGAATGCCGCTTCTGTCCAGGGGGACCGAGCCATTGTTTCGCTGCTGCGCCAGTTCGGCGCGCGGGTGGAAGAGCGGCCGGACAAAGCCGTTTCGGTTGGCCGGCAGCGGCTGTCCGGCATCGAGATCAACGCGGCGGATATCCCCGATCTGGTTCCGATTCTGGCGGTTTGCGGTTGTGCCGCACAGGGAAGTACCCGAATTTTCAACGCCGCACGGCTGCGTCTCAAGGAGAGCGACCGGCTGCACACGGTGGCGGCGGCGCTACAGGCGCTGGGCGGCAAGGTGCAGGAGCTGCCCGACGGACTGCTCATTGAGGGCGGGAGCCTGCGCGGCGGAAGGGTTGACTGTGCCAATGACCACCGAATCGTCATGTCGATGGCGGTGGCGGCTTGCCTCTGCCGGGAAACGGTTGTCCTCGACGGCGCCGAGGCCTGCCGGAAATCCTATCCGACCTTTTTCGACGACTATCAATCACTGGGAGGGAAAACCGATGTCCTCTAGTTTTGGAAAGATGCTGACCGTCACCATTTTCGGCCAGTCCCACGGCGAGGCGATCGGCGCGGTGCTCGACGGGCTGCCCGCCGGGATTCGCCTGGATTTTGACGCCATCGCACGGTTTATGGCCCGCCGGGCGCCGGGCGGCGCTCTTTCGACCGCGCGAAAGGAGGCCGACCAGCCGCAGGTGCTGTCCGGGCTTTGCGATGGGATCACCTGCGGCGCGCCGCTTGCGGTGATGATCCAAAACGGGGATCACCGCTCCCATGATTACGACAAGCTGCGGGATCTGCCCCGGCCGATGCACGCCGATTACCCGGCAGCGATCAAGTACCACGGCTGTAACGACATCCGGGGCGGCGGGCAGTTTTCTGGCCGGCTGACTGCGCCGCTGTGCTTTGCGGGGGCGGTGGCGGGCCAGCTGCTCGCTCAGAAAGGAATCACCGTCGGGGCGCATATCGCCGCGATTCATGGGGTGGAGGATGAGCCCTTTGATCCGGTCGGGATCGACGCCGAAACGCTGCGGCGGGTCACCGCACAGGCATTTCCGACCCTCAGCGTACAGGCGGGGGAACGGATGCAGCGGGAAATCGAAGCGGCGCGGCAGTCGCTCGATTCGGTGGGCGGCATTGTGGAATGCGCGGCGGTCGGCCTGCCTGCCGGCATCGGTGAACCGCTTTATGAGAGCCTGGAAAGCCGAATTTCTTCTCTCCTCTTTTCTATTCCCGCGGTCAAGGGGGTGGAGTTCGGAGCGGGTTTTGCGGCGGCTGTTATGACGGGAAGCGAGCATAACGATCCTTTCACGGTACAAAACGGAGTGGTCCGGACGGCTACCAACCGTCACGGAGGGATCCTTGGCGGAATTTCGACCGGGATGCCGGTGCTTTTCCGCGCCGCCTTTAAGCCCACCCCATCCATCGCCCGTCCACAGCAGACGGTCAGTCTTTCGCAGGGCTGCGAGGAGCCGCTGCAGATCGAAGGACGCCATGACCCCTGCGTTGTTCTCAGGGCGGTGCCCTGTGTGGAGGCGGCGGCGTCGCTGGCGCTGCTCGATCTGATGCTCGAATCGAAAGGAAGAGATCAATGGAACTGACCGATTGCCGCAAGCGGATTGATGAAATCAATCAGGAGATAGAGCGGCTGTTTCTCGAGCGAATGGAGGTTTCCCTTGAGGTCGCAGCCTATAAGCGGGAGCATGACCTGCCGGTTTTTGACCCGGTGCGGGAGCGGGATATTCTTCGCACCGTGAGGCGCCGCGCGCCCGAGCCGCTGGCGCCTTATGCAGCCCACCTGTTTCAGACCCTGATGGAGATGAGCCGGGCCTATCAGAGCCAGTCGCTTCCCCACGACCGGACACTGGAACAGCGGATCCATACGGCGCTGGAAACGACCCCGCCGCTGTTTCCCGCCGACGCGCGGGTCGCCTGCCAGGGTGTGGAGGGGGCTTATTCGCAGATGGCGGTCAACCGGCTGTTCCAATATCCTGAAATCGTCTATTTTCCGCGGTTTGAGGGGGTATTCCAGGCGGTTGAATCGGGGCAGTGCCGCTACGGTGTACTTCCCATCGAAAACAGCTCCTACGGCTCGGTCAATGAGGTCTACGACCTGATGAAGAAATACCGTTTTTCCATCGTTCGGGGGATCAAACTGCGGATTGGGCATCATCTGCTCGCCAAACGCGGCGCACGCCTTGATCAGATCCGCGAGATTTATTCCCACGGGCAGGCGATCGGGCAGTGCCATAACTTTCTGGAGTCCCATCCGGAGATCCGGGTGATCCCCTGCGCGAATACGGCGATGGCAGCCAAAATGGTGTCTGAATCTGACCGAGACGATGTGGCGGCGATCTCCTCGCGGGAATGCGCTGCGCTCTACCGGCTCGATGTCCTGTCCGACGCGATTTCGGACAGCGATCACAACTATACCCGGTTTATCTGCATTTCCCGGGAGATGGAGATCTATCCCGGGGCTTCCCGGATCAGTATGATGATCGAGATCCCGCATCGCCCCGGCTCGCTGTATTCGCTGCTCTCCCGTTTTTCGATGCTGGGACTCAACCTGACCAAGCTGGAAAGCCGGCCGATCCCGGGCCGGGAGTTCGAATTCAAGTTTTACTTCGATCTGGAGGCCTCGGTTTACTCCGACGAGGTGGTGTCGCTGCTCTGCGAACTGGCGGCCGGTCCGGATGCCTTCGAGTTTCTGGGCAGCTATATCGAGCTGTGAGGAGGGTGAACGATGCAATACGGCCTGATTGGGGAGCGGCTTGGCCACAGCCATTCCAAGCGGATTCATGAACAGCTGGCCGGTTACTCCTATGAGCTGCAAAGCATCCCCCGGGAGGAGATCGACCGCTTTCTGGCTGCGCGGGATTTCTGCGGGCTGAATGTGACCATCCCCTATAAGCGGACGGTCATCCCCTACTGTGATGAACTTTCCCCCGCCGCCCGCTCAATCGGAAGCGTCAATACACTGGTGATGCGGCAGGGAAGGCTGTACGGCGACAACACCGACTATGCGGGCTTCTGTTACCTGGCTCGCCGCGCAGGAATCTCCTTTGCGGGCAGGAAGGTGCTGATCTGCGGCAGTGGGGGGACTTCGCTGACCGTTCGGGCGGCGGTGCGCGACGGCGGCGCCCGGGAGATTGTCGTTCTTTCCCGTACGGGGGAGGAGAACTATCAAAATGCCCCGCTGCGCCATGCCGACGCCGAGATCCTGATCAATACCACCCCATTGGGTATGTTTCCGAATCTCGGAGGGCAGGCGGTGGCACTGGAAGATTTCCCCCGCCTTGAAGGGGTGCTCGATGTCGTCTATAATCCGCTTCGCACCGCGCTGATTCTGCAGGCAAAGGAGCGGGGGATTCGTTGCGCGGGCGGGCTGCGGATGCTGGTCGCCCAGGCAAAGTATGCCGCCGAGCAATTTACAGGACATGCCATTTTGGACAGCCGGATTGAGGAGATCTTTGGCACACTGTGCGCGGAGCTTTCCAATCTGGTGCTGATCGGTATGCCTGGCAGTGGAAAAACCACCCTCGGACTGGCCTGTGCACAGGCGCTGGGGAGGGAATTTGTCGATCTCGATGAGCGGATTGCCGCTGGGGCCGGCCGCACCATCCCGGAGATCTTTGCGGACGAAGGGGAGGAGGGCTTCCGATGGCGGGAGAGCGAGGCGATTGCCTCCCTTGCCCCCCGCGGGGGTCTGGTGATCGCACCGGGCGGCGGCGCGGTGCTTCGCCGGGAGAACGTTCGGGCTTTGCGCGCAAACGGGGTACTGGTTCGGCTCAACCGGCCGGTTGGGCTCCTTCCGGTAGAGGGACGGCCCCTTTCATTGTCCGGTTCACTCGACCGGATGGCACAGGAGCGGGAACCTTTTTATGCGGCGGCGGCCGATGCTTCGGTGGAAAACGGGGGCGAAATTGAGGCGGTCTGCCGCCGAATTTTGGAGGTGTGGCATGAAGCTCTTGATTCTTAACGGCCCCAATCTCAATCTGTTGGGAATCCGGGAACCCGAGCTGTACGGCAGCGGCGACTATCAGGCGCTGGTCCGCCGGGTGCAGGAGACCTGTGATGAAGAGGGGATTGAAGCGGTCTTTTTTCAATCTAACCACGAAGGGGCGCTGGTTGACCGGATTCAGGAGGCGTATTTTGAGGGGATCGATGGAATTGTGATCAATCCCGCTGCCTATACCCACACCAGCGTAGCATTGCTTGACGCGGTCAAGGCAGTTCGAATTCCGACCGTGGAGGTCCACATCTCCAAGGTGGAGGAGCGGGAGGATTTTCGGCAGATTTCCTACATCCGGGCGGCCTGCATCAAAACCATTACCGGTCACGGCATCGAGGGTTACTGCGAAGCGGTTCGCTTTCTGAAAGAGTACTGTGCGTCATAATGATCCGCCGTTTGGAGGGGAAAACAAAAGGAGCCGTTTAAAAAACGGCTCCTTTTGCTATGGAAAAGAAAAGAATGAAGAATGCGGGGGAAATCGGGATTATTGATGTTGTCGCCAGTATAACAGAGGCGGATCAAAAAATCCAATCTGAATCCTGCAAGAGAAGATATCATTTTTGATATGGGACGTTGGGGTCCTCACCAATCAATGCAAGAACCTGCTGGATGCTCTGTTCCAAACGGTCGATGAAGGAACGTTCAGCAGCGGTAAACCGGTGGCCTTTGCGGCAGATCAGTATGTCGCGGTACCGAATGGAGAGATCGCTGCAGCGCAACTGTACCAGCTCGTTGCAGTCGAGCTGCCGGCGGGGCATCGGGGAAACCCACATGAAGGTGCTGGGAACATCCCGCAGCAGGTCAAACTGGCTGCCCCGCTCGTAAATTCGGATTGACCGCTCGGACGAGAATTCAGGTGTTGGGCTGGCCTGCCCGTGGAGAATGGGGGAGAGGCTGGGAATAAAGGGATCCCCGTGAAGAATTTCGATCGAATCACGCAGCATCTCCCGGGTGATACTCGGCTGGGAAGCGAGCGGGTGGCGTCGGGAGAGCAGGACGACGGGGGTAAAATCCATCACCGGACGGAAATCCAGCCCGGCGCCGCGAAGCATCGTCTCCATAACCGAACGGGATTCAAGGGTGAAGCGGACGATGGCCAGTGAGCTAACGCCGGAGTGGATATTTCCGATGGCCTGCATCGAGTTGCTCTCGAAATAGTTGATACAGATTTTCTGGCTGTCTCTGGCTGCTGCGATGGTTTCGGTAAAGGCGTGTGCGATATAACTGGCCCGTGGAACGCTCAAATTCAACACCAGGCGGTGCTCGCCCTGCTCGGGATGGCCGAGCAGACGAATCTCCTCCATTTGCTGCAGAACGGTCTGTGCATGGGACAGAAACGCCTCGCCTTGTACCGTCGGAAGCATCCCTGCCGGGGTGCGCTGGAAGATCGGTGCGCCGAATTCTTCCTCGAGCTCGCGGATGGCGCGGCTGAGATTCGGCTGGCTGATGAACAGCTTGGCCGCCGCCTTGGTGATCGAACGACAGCGCGCTACCTCCACCGCATAGCGCAAATAATGCAGATGCACGACCTTTCCCCCTCCCAGACCATTGCTGTATCCACTCTAACATAAAAGGGAGAAAGGTGTCAACGCGGCCGAACCGGTGTCCGGCTGGAGAGGAGGGATGACAGAAAAACAAAAAAATAAAAAGCGCCCCGGGAAGAATCCCGGAGCGGATTTCAGCGGCGCACCCGGCCGGTCCGGATCTCTTGGGAGACGGGCAGGCAGCCTAAGAAAAGGAAAAGGCCTGGAGTGAAATAACTCCAGGACCTTGCTTGTTGGTGGAGACAACTGGGCTCGAACCAGTGACCTCTTGCGTGTGAAGCAAGCGCTCTGACCAGCTGAGCTATGCCTCCGAAAGCTTTTAGATTATATCACAAAGATAAGCGGGAGGTCAAGGGGAAATTTTCCGGCCGGACAAAGAAGCCGGTCCGGCACTTGACGAATTGCTGCGGGAAAAATACAATAAAAAGACAGCGGCTGCATTTTACGGCCGGCAAAGGAAAAAAGGAGAAATGACATGGCGACGATACTTCGGGGCGCACCGATCGCCCGGGCGATGACGGAACAGCTCGCCGAACGGTCGGCACGGCTGTCGGCGCAGGGAACTGTACCAACCCTGGCGATCTTAAGGGTAGGGGAGCGGGAGGATGATCTGGCCTATGAGCGGGGCGCCATCAAGCGCTGCGGGCAGATCGGCATTGCGGTGCGGCAGTTTCCACTCGCGCAGCAGGTAACCGAGCAGGAACTGCTCGAAACGATTGACCGGATCAATGCCGATCCGCAGATACGGTTATTTCA
>CASEBP010000175.1 GCA_949285275.1 uncultured Oscillospiraceae bacterium
AAGCTCCTGCTGTGTATTTAAGATCACCATATCACGTTTCTCCGATCGCGGCGAGGATTTCTTCGGTAACCCGATCCATCCCCTGCGTGGCGTCAATCGAAGTCAGCACCCCGCGCGCACGGTAAAAGTCCACAAGCGGTTCGGTCTGCTCATGGTAGACCGCCAGCCGCTTGGCGACCGTATCGGGGGCGTCATCCTTGCGGGTGACGAGGGTCCCGCCGCACTTGTCGCAGACCCCTTCGGCCGCGGGGGGATTGTGATGGATGTGGTAAGGGGTGCCGCACCGTTCGCAGACCCGGCGTCCGGTCATCCGCTCCATGATCTCCTCATCCGAGATGACCAGGCTGATAACCGCATCAACCGTTGCGCCCATCTCCTCAAACTTCTCCGCCTGCACTACCGTGCGGGGAAAACCGTCGAGAATGTAGCGTCCGCTGCAGTCCGGCTGGCTGAGACGGTCTGCGACCATCTCAACCACCAGATCGTCGGGGACCAGTGCCCCATGATCGGTATAGGACTGAAACTTCTTTCCGAGCGCCGACCCGGAGGCAATCGCCTCGCGGATGATGTTGCCGGTCCCGATGATGACGAGGCCGAGCCGCTTGGAAAGGATCTCCGCCTGAGTTCCCTTACCGGCGCCGGGCGCGCCGAGCAGAATCATCTTCATGATCGCCCTCCAGACTTATTCCAGGAAGCCCTTATAGTGACGCATCATCATCTGGCTCTCGAGCTGGCGAACCATATCGAGGGCAACACCGACAACAATGATCACCGACGTACCACCGAGCGAAATGTTCATACGGGTCAGCGCACCGACGCCGATCGGCGCCACTGCGATGATGCTCAGGAAGAGACCGCCGAGGAAGGTTGTCTTGGAGACGATCTTCGCAATATAGTCGGAGGTCGGCTTACCCGGGCGGATACCCGGAACCGTTCCGCTGTTCTTGCGGATGTTGTTGGAGATCTCAATGGGATTGTACTGGATCGCCACATAGAAGTAACTGAACCCCATAATCAGAACGAAGTACAGCACGGCGTACCAGACAGTGTTGTAATTGAAGAGGTTGAGGACCTTTCCGGTGAAGGAATCATCCGAAATCTGGACAAAGCCCTTGATGGTACTCGGAATGGCCAGCAGGGTCGACGCAAAGATGATCGGCAGAACGCCCGACATGTTGACCTTGATCGGAATGAAGGTCGACTGGCCGCCATACTGCTTTCTTCCGACGATCCGCTTGGCATACTGCACCGGAATCCGGCGCTCGGCGTTGGTCATGACGATAATAAAAGCGATGACCACCAGGAACAGGACGATGACGATCGGAACAGCGAAGAAGTAGTAGGTCATGCCCTGGGTCGCAAGCATCAGGTAGGAAATCATCGTGTTGACCACCGCGCCGCCGCGGGAAACGATACCAATAAACAGGATCATCGAAATCCCGTTGCCGATCCCCTTGGCGTCGATCCGCTCTCCGAGAAAGACGACCAGCATCGCACCGGCGGTGAAGCACAGGATGATGATCAGGCGGGCAAAGTAGTACTGCCAGCCGCTGTAGGAGTGGATAGCGCCCTCACGATCGAGCAGCATCGTGTAAGCGAAGGCCTGCAGGAAGGACAGTGCGAGGGTGGTGTAGCGGGTGATCCGGTTGATGCGGCGCTTGCCCTCCTCCCCTTCTTTGGCGAGGTTTTCAAGGTAGGGAATTGCGACGGTCAACAACTGAATCACGATCGAAGCGGTGATATACGGCGAGATCGACAGCGCAAACAGGGTGCTGCGCGAGAACGCGCCGCCGGTGAGCATATCCAGATAGCTGAAGATGCCGCCGGTGTTCGACACCATGCTGGTCAGCGCGGCCGGGTCGAGGAAGGGAACCGGAATCTGAGATCCGATTCGGGTGAGCATCAGGATGAAGAAAGTATAGATCAGCTTCTTCCTGAGATCCTCAATCTTCCATGCGTTTCTCAGCGTCTCGAGCATCTCACTTCACCTCGGCCTTTCCCCCCGCCGCCTCGATCTTTTCCTTGGCGGACGCGGAGAACGCCGAAGCGATCACCGTCAGCTTGCGCTCAAGCTCGCCTCTGCCCAGGATCTTGATGCCGTCGCGGGTATTCTTGATGATGCCGGCGTCGGCGATCGCCTTGGCGTCCACGACGGCGCCATCCTCAAAGCGGTTGAGGACGTCCACGTTGATCGAGACATACTCCTTGGCGAAGATGTTGTTGAAGCCGCGCTTCGGGATACGTCTCTGCAGCGGCATCTGGCCGCCTTCGAAGCCGGGACGGATGCTGCCGCCCGAACGAGCTTTCTGGCCCTTGTGGCCCTTTCCGGCGGTCTTGCCGTTTCCGGAGCCCGCGCCTCTGCCCTTGCGGAAGACGCTCTTGGTCGAGCCGGGCGCCGGGGATAACTCATGCAGTTTCATAGCTGGTTGCACCTCCTTAGTTTTCCTCGGTCCAGCTGACCAGGTGGCAGATCTTCTTGATCTTGCCGCGGGTCGCCGCATTGTCGGGCTGGATCGTAACGCTGCCGATCTTGTGCAGACCGAGCGCTTCGGCGGTGGCAATCTGGTCCTTCAGGCAGCCCGCGGTGGACTTGACCAGCGTAATCTTGATGTTAGCCATTTCGTCCTACCTCCTAGCCCAGGATCTCGTCGGCGTTCTTGCCGCGGATCGCCGCAACCTCGTCGACATTACGCAGCGAACGCAGGCCCTCGCAGGTGGCGGTGACCACGTTGCAGGGGTTGTTGGAACGCTGGCACTTGGTGCGGATATCCTTGATGCCCGCAACCTCGAGCACCGCACGGACCGGGCCGCCGGCGATAACACCGGTACCCTGGGGAGCAGGGAGCATCAGCACCCGTCCCGCTCCGAATTTACCGATCACCTCATGGGGAATGGTGGTACCCTTCAGAGCGATCTTGAACATGTTTTTCTTGGCATCCTCGAGGCCCTTGCGGATCGCCTCGGGAACCTCGCTGGCCTTGCCCAGGCCATAGCCGATGAGGCCCTTGCCGTCACCTACGACGACGAGCGCGGAAAATTTCATCACGCGGCCGCCCTTGACCGTCTTAGAAACACGGTTGATAGCGACGACCTTCTCGTTGAGTTCCATTGCCGTAGCGTCAATACGAGCCAAACATATCCCTCCTAACCTTAGAAGTTGAGTCCGCCCTCGCGGGCGCCCTCAGCAAGTTCCTTGATCCGTCCGTGATAGAGGTAACCGCTGCGGTCGAAGACCACCGCGGTGATCCCCTTCTCCACCGCACGCTCGGCAACGAGCTTGCCAATGGCGCGGGCGGCAGCCTTGTCGGAGCCCTTCTCGGTGAAGGACTTCTCGAGCGAAGAAGCGGACACCAGAGTGACGCCGGCCTTATCGTCGATAATCTGCGCGTAGATATTCTTGGCGGAACGGAACACGCTCAGACGCGGGCACTCTGCGGTGCCGCTGATCTTGTTGCGGATCCGGGCATGTCTCTTGAGACGAGCCTTGTTGCTATCGGGTTTATTGACCATCTGCATTCACTCCTTTCTTACTTCTTGCCCTTACCGGCCTTGCCTTCCTTGCGGATGATGACCTCGTCGATATACTTGATGCCCTTGCCCTTATACGGCTCAGGCGGACGCTTCTCACGGACTTCCGCCGCAAACTGGCCGACCTTCTGCTTGTCGCAGCCGACAATGATGATCTTGTTGGGCTGAGGAACCTCGATGGTGATACCATCGATCTCAGACATGATCACCTGATGGGAATAACCGAGGTTCATGACCAGGTTTTTGCCCTGCTTGGCGACACGGTAACCGACGCCGTTGACCTCGAGTTCCTTTTTGAAGGACTCGTGGCAGCCAGTGATCATGTTGGAGACCAGCGTCCGGGTCAGCCCATGCAGGCTGCGGTGGACCTGATCGTCGGAGGGACGGGTGACGATGACTTCGTTGTCCTTGACCTCGATGCCAATCTCGGGGTTGAAGGTGTTGGTCAGGGTACCCTTCGGGCCCTTGACGGTGACCTCGTTGCCGTTGATCTTGACCTCGACGCCGGCGGGGATGGCGATCGGCTTTCTTCCAATTCTAGACATTCTCGCGCCCCCCTTACCAGACGAAGGCGAGCACTTCGCCGCCCACGTTCTGCTTTCTGGCTTCCTTGTCGGTCATGACGCCCTTGGAGGTCGAAAGGATGGCGATGCCCAGTCCCTTCATGACGCGGGGCGCCTCTTCGCAGCTGGTGTAGATACGAAGACCCGGCTTGGAAACTCTTCTGAGTCCGGTGATGACAGGGGTCTTGCCCGCGGTGTACTTGAGCACAATGCGGATGACGCCCTGCTTGCCGTCTTCCACGACGGTATAGCTCTTGATATAGCCCTCGTCCAACAGAATCTGGACAATCGCCTTCTTCATGTTGGAAGCGGGGACATCGACCGAATCGTGACGTGCCGTGCTCGCATTGCGGATGCGGGTCAGCAGGTCAGCGATGGTATCGGTGATATGCATGCCGTAAACCTCCTTTTGATCCTACTTACCAGCTTGCCTTACGCACGCCGGGAATCTGTCCTTTGTATGCCAGTTCTCTGAAGCAGATACGGCAGATGCCGTACTTTCTCAGATACGCATGGGGACGGCCGCAGATCTTGCACCTGTTGTACTCTCTGGTGGAGAACTTGGCAGGGCGCTGCTGCTTGATTTTCATACTGGTCTTTGCCATGTTGCGCTCTCCTCCTTATCTCTCGAACGGGGCGCCGAGCTGCGCGAGCAGTTCTTTGGCCTCTTCGTCGGTCTTGGCGGTGGTAACAAAAGTAATGTCCATGCCGCGGACCTTGTCGATCTTGTCGTACTCGATCTCAGGGAACATCAGCTGTTCCTTGAGGCCGAAGGAGAAGTTGCCTCTGCCGTCGAACCCGTTGGCCGAGATTCCCTTGAAGTCACGGACACGGGGAAGCGCGATATTGAACAGACGGTCGCAGAACTCATACATCCGCTCACCGCGCAGGGTGACCTTGCAGCCCACCGGCTGGCCCTCACGGAGCTTGAAGTTTGCGATGTTCTTCTTGGATTTGCAGACCTGGGCGCGCTGACCGGTGATCTTTCCGAGATCTCCGACCACAGCCTCAACGATCTTGGGGTTGTCCTTGCCCTCGCCGCAGGCGACGTTGACGACGACCTTCTCAAGTTTCGGGATCTGCATGACACTCTTATAGCCGAACTTCTTAAAGAGCTGGCCGGCTACTTCGTTCTGATAACGATCCTTTAATCTAGCCATGTCTTTTCCTCCTCACTTCAGAAAGTCGCGTTGCACTTCTTGCAGGCGCGCATTTTGGTACCATCCGCCAGCACCTTGTGGGCGACACGGGTGGGCTTGCCGCAGGACGGGCAGACGACCATCACCTTCGAGGCGTACATCGCGCCCTCGGCCGAGACGATTCCGCCCGGCTCACCGGCACGGCGGGGCTTGACATGCTTGGTCACCATGTTGATGCCCTCTACGATGACCTTCCCCTCCTTCGGAGAGGTCTCGAGAACCTTGCCCTTCTTGCCCTTGTCTTTGCCGGACAGGATGACGACCGTGTCATCTCTTTTGATGTGAAGTTTGTTCACGCTCGTACACCTCCGTTACAGAACCTCAGGAGCGAGGCTCAGGATTTTCAGGTAGTCCTTCTCACGAAGCTCTCTCGCGACCGGTCCAAAAATACGGGTGCCGCGGGGGTTCTTGTCTTCCTTGATGATGACTGCCGCGTTATCGTCAAACCGGATATAGGTGCCATCCTCGCGGCGCAGCCCCTTGGCGGAACGGACCACAACGGCCTTGACAACCTCACCCTTCTTGACAGCGCCGCCGGGGGCGGCCTTCTTCACCGAGCAGACGATGACGTCGCCGATGTTCGCATATCTTCTTCTGGTGCCGCCGAGTACCCGGATGCACATGAGCTCCTTGGCGCCGGTGTTGTCGGCGACCTTCAGATAGGTTTGCATCTGAATCATGGAGCGGTTTCCTCCTTTCGGTATCCGCCGGTCTGCCGGGATCCTGTCGGACCGCTGCTCACCGCCCATTCGCGGTAGCGCTCAGACCGGTTTCTTCAATCTATATTCGAGTGCGGGCCTTTTCCCTCGCAGGAAAGCCCTGCCGGCTGCCCTATGGCCGCCTGTTACTTGGCCTTCTCGAGGATCTCGACGACCCGCCAGTTCTTGTCGGAAGAAAGGCGCCGGGTCTCCATGATCTCGACCTTATCGCCTACGCCGCAGGTGTTGCCTTCGTCGTGGGCCTTGAAGCGCACGGTGCGCTTGACAATCTTCTTGTAAAGCGGGTGGCGGACCGAGTCTTTAACCGCAACGACGACGGTCTTATCCATCTTGTCGCTGACGACAACGCCGACACGGGTCTTCCGCAGATTTCTCTCGCTCAAAGTTTATCCTCCTTTCGACGTTACGCCTGCTTGCGCTCGGCCTCGCCAATCAGCGTCTTGACCCGCGCGATGTCCTTGCGGACCGCGACGAGACGAAGGGGATTGTCGAGCTGGTTGATGGTGTGCTGGAAACGAAGGTTGAAGAGTTCGGCCTTCAGGTCGGCGAGCTTCGCATTGAGCTCGGTGACGGACATTTCTCTGAGTTCAGACGCTTTCATTCGGCCACAACCTCCTCTGCTTCCTTCTTGACAAACTTGCACTTGATCGGCAGCTTGTGCATCGCGAGACGCATTGCCTCACGCGCCAGCTCCTCGGGAACCCCGCCGATCTCAAACATCACCTTGCCGGGCTTGACGACCGCGATCCACTGCTCGGGCGCGCCCTTACCGGAACCCAGCCGGGTGCCGAGCGGCTTCTTGGTGATCGGCTTGTCGGGGAAAATCTTGATCCAGACCTGACCGCCACGCTTGATGTAGCGGGTCATGG